>DTVI01000073.1 GCA_012963655.1 Sulfurimonas sp. | reverse complement strand
CTTTAGGGGGAAAGTTAAGTAATAAGTATTACGTGGCATTATAGGCATTGTCTTCTCACATACCAGATATAAAAATAAGAAAATTTTCATTTTTAAATAAGGTGTATTTATCGGAGTTGCCTTTTAGGAGTTTATACTTATCAATAATTGCTCTCGCCTCGGACTCAAAGGCACAAAGAATATAAGTCATTGGGTATACGAACTGTTGTTAATACCGTATCTCTTTAGAAGGCGGACATTAGCCTCTTTTGCCTTATTACTATTTAAGACGATTTTATGTCCCCCCTGTAAGGAGATAATAAGCTTTGTATGTTTAACACTATCTAATTGCTTGACAAGGGTGTCAAAAGAGTCAATTAGTATTCCATTTACCTCTGTTACAATAGTGTGAGATAAGTTATATCCTGCATTTTCTCTATCGGCTAATATAGCTTGTACGAAAACAATTTCCTTATGTTCAGCTGTTGGAAAATTGGCATTTTTAGTTATGTCTATAAAACGAATAGGTGCTTTTTGAAGCCAGTTACGTCCCCACTCAAAAAGATAATTTTTGGTTAAGGGCATAAAAACTATACCCCCAAAAATATAATACCTTGGAAGCTTGTCATGTTCAAAAGGGATAAGGCTAACTAGTGGTTTGGAAGGGATATCTAGACTTGTCTCTTTTCCCTCTCTTAAAATTGTAACTTTAAATAGTTCATTTATATGATGGGCACGTATAAGATAGTTGGCAGCGACTCGACCGTTTTCATCCATTAAGATTGTAGCATCATCAGATAAGGTTTTTCCATCAATTTTGAGTAAAACGTCATCCTTTTGTAGGTATCCATCACATGAACTATTAGGGACAATATGGGTTATAAGGACACCTACCCTTTCTTCCATTTTGTAATGGGCTTTAAGGGCTTTATTCCCCATGCTTTGTATAAAGATTCCATCATCAGGAAAACCATCATAATGCCCATCTTTAATATCATCAAGGAAGTGTTTTATAATGGGAGGAGGTACGAGGTATCCAATATTATCAGCAGAACTAAGTGCCTGCATCGCAATACCAATAATCTTTCCTTCTTCATCAAAAACTGGTCCCCCACTGTTTCCTGGATTTATAGCGGCATCTATTTGTAATGATAAGAGGTCAAAGTCACTGTGCACGTATACAGTCTGCTCAATTCTAGAAATAATTCCTTGGGTAATAGAAATTTCATTTCCACCTTGGGGATATCCATATACAGCTACTCCATCTTGTCTGTGGGGTAGGTTTCCAAGTTTTAAAGGTTTTGTCTCATCAAAAAAGCTTTCATCTTCAACTTCTAATAAAGCCAGGTCTGCCTCATGTGATATCCATTTAACATGCGCGATGAATTTTTTTGGATTTGATGTTTTTTTGATTTCTAAAAAAACATCATTTGAAACAACATGGGCGGCGGTTAAAATTAACTTGTTATCAATTATAACACCTGATCCTGTTGAACTTTTTTGCGCACGCATCTGCCAAGGTTGATAATAGTTTGGCTTAAGAGATACCGTAAAAATTTTTACAACAGAGGCACTGATATTTTTAATCTTGTCACTATCATGAAAGGACTGGGCAAATAAAATAAAAGGGAAAAATAAGAATAAAAAACGCATTGTATACCTCAGACAGTAAATTAAAGTTATTGTATCTAAATATTTAAAAGAGAGTAGAGGCTAAGAAAAAGAATGCGTTAAAAAGTGACAAACTATTTTTTTAGAACTAATAACCCTCTTACAAGTTATATAATTTTTGAGAAAGTGTTACACTGAAAATGTAAAATAAATTGATACAAAGCAAGGAAAAATTATGAGATTTAATCTGGACTTACCTTCATATGATAATCTATCAGCCCAAGACATGGCTACAAGGATTGGACTAAATGTAAAACATATCCCTATCTTAGTACAAAGTTTTCAAGATGAAGGTAGAGGTATCTTAAGAAAACTTGATTCAGCGATTCAGGCGAAGAGTTATAAAGACATCTCCATCCAAGCACATTCCCTAAAAGGCTCATCCGGAAATTTAAAATTTAATGAGTTATATGAACTTACTAAGGTAATGGAGATCAGTGCAAAAGAAAAGAATGAAGACTTTCCTTATTCTGATGCTTTCATAAGTATTAAAAAAGCAATCAAAAGTATCTCTTTCTAACAGCTTTTTAAGTTCCAAGTGATTATAATGTCGGTCTCTTTAAGCAATGAGTGTATTTTAATACCTTCATTGCTTTCCTTTAGACCTGTGCAATAGGGTTGTTTGGTAATGTGTCAGGACGGGAACGTAGCAGCACGCTGGACATCTTTATGTGCCGCAGCCATCTGGAGGGGAGCCTCGTTTATAATTCTTTTTCCTTTACTCTTTACTAAAGAAACTTTTCATTTTATGAAACTACTATTGTTAGTTTTGTTGTCAACATATTCGGATACTAACGTACACCTCACATATTTCCGCCGCGATTAAAGAAAAAATAGCTATAAGTATCCATTTCTTCTCGG
>DTVI01000072.1 GCA_012963655.1 Sulfurimonas sp. | reverse complement strand
TCACAATCACGACCTCGAACACCATCCATATCCACACGCGGATCATCCTTTGGGCCCGAAAACAATGGAAGAAAATTCCGGAAAGTCCGGTGCCGAATGAGCGTGGATTATCTTCGTGATCCAAAAGCAATTTACCGTCAATCCTTCGCAACTATCCGTAAGGAAGCTGATTTATCACAACTTCCGGAAGACATTGCCGACGTAGCGGTGCGCTTGATTCACGCTTGTGGAATGACAGATATTGTTGAGGATTTGGTCTTTTCTCCGCATGCGGCACAAGCCGGAAGTGAAGCGCTGCTTAAAGGCGCTCCTGTTTTGTGTGATGCGAGAATGGTTGCAGAAGGAGTTATTCGTTCACGCTTGCCTGAAAATAATGAAGTGCTATGTTGGAATAACCATCCGGAATGTGAGCCACTTGCCAAAAAATGGGAACAACGCGTTCAGCGGCAGCCGTTGAATTTTGGCGGCCTCAACTAGCTGGATCCGTGGTGGTGATCGGAAATGCGCCCACCACATTGTTTAAGTTACTGGAAATTCTCGCAGAAGGAGTTGAGCCTCCAGCTGTTATTTTGGGCTTCCCAGTCGGCTTTGTCGGTGCGGCGGAATCGAAAGAATTGCTGGTAAAACAATGCCGGGAAACCGTGCCTTTTTTGACACTTTCCGGTCGACGCGGCGGGAGCGCAATGGCGGCGGCGGCGGTTAATGCAATTGCAAAATATGCTGAAAATTGAGGGGGGTTATTAGCCCTTAGTTAAAGAAATTTTGATCCGTTTTTATCCGTGTTAATCCGTGGCAAAGTTTAAAACAAATATTTTGATCCGTTTTTATCCGTGTTAATACGTGGCGAATAAAAGCAATAGTTAGAGATAAAATGCCTGATATTACAAAAAAATGGCTTCGCGTAATTGGAATTGGTGAGGACGGTTGGGACGATTTAGCAGCCGACTCCAGAGAGTTGCTCTATGAATCAGAAATTGTACTGGGCGGTGAGCGTCACCTGAAAATGCTTCCGGAGGACTGGGAAGGGGAGCGCATCGTTTGGTCTTCGCCGATTCGGGAGGCGGTTTCAAAAATTGTGAGTTGGCGACCCTCTGAATCCGGGAGCGTTAAAAAAGTCGCGGTAATGGCGAGTGGTGATCCGTTGTGTTACGGAATCGCAACCAAACTGTTACGGTATTTGCCGATTGAGGAAATGTGGATTAAGCCTGCTTTGAGCACTTTTTCACTAATTTGTTCGCGGGTCGGTTGGTCACTTCCGGATGTTGAGACGCTGACGATTCACGGTCGTCCGGTGGAAATGCTGCATTCGTTTGTACAGCCCGGCGCAAAATTACTCGTGCTCAATAAAGATGAGGGAAGTCCTAAACAAGCGGCAGAATTACTAACCGCACGAGGTTTTGGTAAAAGCGAAATCACGGTTTTAGAACATCTGGGCGGCAGTAAAGAAAGGCAATTTTCAGGTCAAGCTGATTCTTGGAGTCATCCTGAAGTTGCCGCTCTGAATACCATGGCGCTTGAGTGTATTCCAGACGCGAACGCAAACGTTCTTGCCAGAATTCCGGGACTTCCGGACGACGCATTTTTACACGACGGTCAACTGACCAAGCGTGGAATCCGAGCGATCACACTGTCACGTTTGATGCCGATTGTCGATCAAGTTTTGTGGGATGTTGGAGCTGGTTGTGGTTCGGTGGCAATTGAATGGATGCGTACCAATCCCCGCTGTAAAGCAGTTGCAATTGAAAAATCGGAGTCCCGTTTAAAACTGATTCAACAAAACGCCAGTGAGTTGGGCGTGCCAATGCTAAACATAGTTTCCGGAAATGCACCTGAAGCTTTGAATAATTTACCTGCGCCTGACGCAATTTTCATTGGCGGTGGACTCTCTGCTGGAAATATGCTGGAAATTTGCTGGAATGCGCTCAAGCCGGGAGGTCGTTTAGTCGCCAATGCAGTCACGCTCGAAAGTGAGCAAAAATTGCTCCAGTGGCAAAATGAAAATGCCGGAAAGTTCGCTGCCACGGGAGATTTAACTCGTTTGGCTGTTTCTCATGTGGAAAAAATTGGAAAATTTCAGGGATGGAAAACATTGCGTTCTGTGACTCAACTTGCTGTTATTAAAAAATATTAACTAAAAATATTTTGCCATAGATGTCCGCGGATGTTCACGGATATTCTTCCCGCTTTTATCTGTGCTGATCGGTGGTTAAAAATGATGGTCCCGTAAAAAGTCATAATTACACCCATGTTTGTCATTCCCGCGAAAGCGGAAATCCATTATTTCAGATACTTACAAGTTCCTGGATTCCCGCTTTCGCGGGAATGGCAACTAATTACGAATGCATCAAAAATAGATGATACAAAGAAACAAGGATAAATCTGGTATTCTTTACGGAATAGGTGTTGGCCCCGGTGATCCGGAATTGTTAACTCTTAAAGCCCATCGTTTGATCAACGATTGCGACATTCTGGCTTATCCCGCACCAGAAGTAGGTGAAGGACTGGCGCTTGAA
>DTVI01000071.1 GCA_012963655.1 Sulfurimonas sp. | reverse complement strand
TTACCGGCCAATTGTGTACAAAACGACCGATTATGGTGAAACATGGGTATCAATTGCCGCAAATCTGCCGAATGAATCAGTCAATGTGATCCAAGAAGACCACAAGAATCCCGATCTGTTGTTTGTCGGGAATGATAAGGCGGTCTATGTAACGATAGACGGAGGAGAGAACTGGACACGATTGAAAAACAACATGCCCACCCAGCCGGTACATGATCTCGTCATTCATCCTCGCGAGAACGATCTCGTGGTGGGAACATACGGACGAGGTTTTTTCATAACCGATATTTCCCCGCTGCAAGAGTTGACTCTGGAGGTTTTAGATCAGGAAGTCCATTTTTTTAATATTGAACCCAAAGTTCAGTGGGTCATCCCCCGAGAGAATGTTGTGAGTTCCCAGAACTACTCTGGTGAAAATGAATCCTATGGGCTCATAATTAATTATTATCTGAAAAATAGTGTTAATTCTGATGTAATAGTTCGCGTATATAAGGGAGAGCGAATGATAAATGAACTACGTGGATCAGGTTCTGCAGGGCTTAACAGCGTCGAGTGGCGGATGGATGCTCGACGGGAAATGACCGAAGAAGAAAAAGCACGATGGAAGCTGATATATGCTGACTACTTAGAGCAACCTTATACGAAATTTCAGGAGGTCTCTTATCACGATTTTGAATTTGATCCTCCTAACTATCAAAATGTTCCATTTGATCCCGAAAGCCCTGAACATATCGGCATACAGCAACCACCAGGTGACTATACCGTTAAACTTTCGGTTAACAGTTTGGAATGGACTCGTAAGGCAGTAATACTGAAAGATGATTGGTATATAAAATATTATTGAACTTTTGACTATTCATACATCAATTATCAAATACAGATCAGATAAACACAGTCAATTTATCTCAGAAATTTTTCAGATATCTTCACGAGAGGTTATAACTCTATAACAGGATTCACAATTTTGAAATGGTACGTCGGGAATTCTTGCCAATCGCTAACCATTAATCAATTTACTGAAAGAATTAGGTTTTTTAGCATTATAATATGTGATAAGTACTGATTTATTTTGATCCGAGTTGTGCCACCAATTCGGCAACATCTGTGGTTGGAAGATTACAGGCATAATTTTGACATACATACACTGTAGCCTTGCCGCCAATCATATTTTGGTTTTTTGTAAATGGGGCAATAGCGACGATCGGAGCATCTTCAGTTGGACGAACCAAAACAACTTTGTTCGGCATATACTGCGTCCGGATAGCGGTTAGGAATGCTTGTGTATCTTGTGCATTTATCTCTCCTGCAATGACAATTTCATACGAAGGACCCACACCAAAACCAACCGCGGACATCAATTGTGTATAACCAAGTGGTGTTTGTTTAACCTGAGATGAAAACGTACGCCCGATTTGTGCAGCCATATTTTCAAGATCCGGTTGTGATGTTATGCGTCCGAGACGTAACAGATTCTGCATGGCCACAGAATTGCCGGACGGTATAGCGCCATCATAAATCTCTTTTTGCCGAATGAGTAGTTTTTCAGCGTTATCTGCAGTAAAATAAAACCCCCCTTCAGTTTCATCCCAAAAATGTTCAGTCAGATAATCCTGTAAAATGAGCGCCATCTTGAGATGTTGCGTATTGAATGTCGCTTCATATAATTCGAGAAGTCCCCAGATTAAGAATGCGTAATCGTCAACATTCCCATTAATAGCTGCTGATCTTTCACGGTATCGATGGAGAAGTTTTCCATTGGAATCCATCATGTTTGCTATTATAAATGTTACTGTTTTTTGCGCAGCTCTAATATATTCTGGTTTATCCAACACACGCCCCCCTTTTGAAAGAGCAGCGATCATTAAACCATTCCAATCTGTCAATATTTTGTCATCCTTATACGGATGAACACGCTCTTCACGAGTGGTAAAAAGAATTTCACGGGCATTTTCAAGGATTTCTAAAGATGACTCCTCATCTATGTTCAAGTCAGACACAATGTCCTGCAATCCTCGACTGCGATAGAGTATGTTTGTTCCAGGTTTTTGCCCAGTTGCTTCGTCGGTAAAATTACCTTCAGCGGAAAGTGTATAAACACTATTAAACAAATCGGCTGCTGTACCATCTAATATTGAATTGATCTCTTTGGTATCCCATACATAAAATTTACCTTCCTCACCCTCGCTATCAGCATCTTCTGCAGAATAAAATCCGCCGGAAGAATCGGTCATATCACGTAGAACATAGGTGAAAATTTCCTGAACGGTTTCCGCATACTTTGGTTTTCGTGTTGCCTGATATACCTCTGTGTAGGCCATGGCGATTAATGCTTGATCGTATAACATTTTTTCAAAATGCGGGACCTTCCATTCAGGGTCTGTAGAATACCTATGGAAGCCGTATCCCAAATGGTCATATATTCCTCCGTTTCGCATGGCGTCGAGTGTTTTTTCTACCATTGATAATGCTTCTTCAGAATTCGTTCGGTTCCAGTAACGCAGCAAAAAAAGAAGATTA
>DTVI01000070.1 GCA_012963655.1 Sulfurimonas sp. | reverse complement strand
AGACTCTTGTTGCTCGCGTTGTTGTAGCCTTTGAAGACTTAAATGCAATGGATAGAAATTAAGAGATGTTAGAAAGTAGTATTACTAAGGCACTATTGCGAAAACTAATTATAAATTTTTACACTAAGGTTCTTAAAGATGAGCTCATTGGGCCTATATTTATAGCAAAACTAGGAGATGATCTAAGTGGCCCTATTTGGGGTCCTCATCTTGATACTATTACAAACTTTTGGGCCTCTATTGCTTTAGGTGATAGAGACTATAATGGTAGCCCTTATGCACCACATATGAAGTTAGAAGGTCTCTCAAGAGATGCCTTTAACAGATGGTTAGAACTCTTTTCTCAAACACTAGATACAATTTTTATTCCTCAGATTGCGGACAAGTTTAAAGAAAGAAGTACCCTAATTGCTGGCAATTTTATGAGAAACCTAGGCCTTTAATCTCATCATAAACAATATATCTCATTTATATAAGCCTTATATTCTTAGTCTTAACAAAGACTATAGCCTTAGGCACTTTATACCCTCTCTCATTTAACCCTAATTATGTAAGATTCCATCATGAATTTAGACACAATAACCCTTCAAACACCTTATCTCTCACTTGATGAGGAGTTTTATAACTTAGTCCAACCCCAAGGCATTGATGAACCTTACCTTATAAGCTTTTCTCAAAGTGCTGCCAAACTCATTGATCTTGACCTAAACACCAAAGATGACCCCCTTTTTATTGATTTATTAAATGGTAGTTTTAGCCTTAAGGGTTCACGTCCCTTTGCCATGTGCTACGCAGGTCATCAGTTTGGACATTATAACCCTTGGCTAGGGGATGGAAGGGCTATGAATCTTGGTGTCACACAAGGCTGGAACTTACAACTTAAGGGAAGTGGTGACAGCTTGTATTCACGCGGGGCAGATGGAAGAGCAGCGGTTCGTTCATCTATACGTGAGTACCTTATGAGTGAGGCTATGCATCATCTTGGTATTCCAACAACAAGGGCCTTAGGTATTATTGGTTCTAAGACTAAACTTATTCGTAAAAATATGGAAAAGGCCGCTGTAGTATTACGACTATCAACAAGCTGGGTACGTTTTGGTAGCTTCGAGTATTTTTATTATAGAAAACAGCATACTAAACTTGAGGCTCTTGCTGAGTATGTTATTAAAGAATCCTTCCCTCATTTAGAAAAAGACGAAGATCGATTTTTTAAGATGTTTTGTGAAGTCCTTGAGCGAACAGCAAACTTAATTGCAAAGTGGCAGGGCATAGGCTTTAACCATGGGGTTATGAATACTGACAATATGTCTATTGAAGGCCTAACCATTGATTATGGACCTTTTGCTATGCTAGATGATTTTAATTATAATTTTGTTTGTAATAATGGGGACCGCGTAGGTAGATACAGTTATGGGCAGCAACCTAATATCTCTTACTGGAATCTTACTAAGCTAAGTGAGGCTCTTTCTCCTATTATCTCAAAAGACAGAATGCAAAAAAAGCTTGATGATTATGGTGAGTTTATATGTCCAAATGCCTATATTAAAGAGATAAGAAGAAAAATAGGTTTAATAGAAGAGCTTGATACTGATGCACAACTCACAGAAGAGCTTATTTCTAATTTACATGAGTCTTATGTTGACCACACCCTATTTTTCAGAACATTAAGCCATTATAATGGGGATAGAAGTCCCTTATATGATATTGCAATGAACCCTGTTGCCATAGATAAGTGGCTGATTTTATATGATGAACGTCTTAAAAAAGAAACACGTTCTCAAGAAGAACGTAAAAAAGCCATGTTACAAATAAATCCTAAATATGTTTTGAAAAATCATATGCTTCAAGAGGCTATTGAGTTTGCGGAAAAAGGAGATTTTTCAAGAGTTGAGAACTTATTATATATTGCAGAACATCCTTATGATGAGCTACCTGAGTTTGAACATTATGCTTCTGACACGCCTGAAGAGCATAAAAATACTGGGCTTTCTTGTTCCTCATAAGCCGAAACAACTTTAAACTCCTACTTAAGATGTCTTGCTTTAGCATAGGTAAAGCCTCCCGTATAAGTTCCTTCTTGATAAATATAATTTAAATCTCGTATTATTTTTTACCTAGGTCTTGATATCCTTGCCCTATAAGTCATCCCTGAAGTAATAAAAAGAAAAGAATTATTTTCATCTTCTTTTTCTTTTATTTAGATGTTCATATCTTTGTAACATAGTTTTATTTCCACTTACACCACCTGTATGTATATACAAAATATTTTCATGTGTATTATCACAATATTCAAGCATTTGTATCCATGTCCTTGGTGCGTAAATAAGGTCAAAAATAATACCCGTTGAGGATTTTAGATTTTCATACATTTGAAGGTATTCAGTATAAGGCTTAGCAAATTTCTTTTTAGTCTCACTTGGAAAAACATTAGGATAAGGGCCCTTAGATAGTTTTCCCCATTGTAAGACTTGATAAGCCTTATCTCCGACAAGAACAGAGGTATAAAGACGTATATCCTTATCTAAATCTAATTGTAGATACAAAGCTGTTGTGCCTGTTCCACTTGGAAGGACAACACTTAGATTTGAAAATCCTTTTTCTACTTTGAAGTCATTAATTTCTTTAGCTAAAAGGCTTATTCCTTCTTTGGCTAAGATATCTGCTCCACCTTGAGAGACAAGAAGAGTCCCTTCTTCTTTAAGGTGCTTAAGCTCTTGAACTTTTTCATCAAATTTTTCATGTTCTACCTCATGTAATATCATGCCTTTATCTAAGGATAGTTCTAAGTTTCCATCTACCCCATCTTTTAAAAACTGAGGAAGGTTTTTTGTATAATAATGAAACTCCCAGCCTTTTTTCTGACATAAACAAGAAAGTGCGTACATTGCGTTAGATTGCGAACCACCATAAGAGATAATTTTGAGATATTTATTGGAAGGGGTTTGAAGAAGGGTATATAATTTTCGGTATTTATTCCCTGATAAACAAGCGTCTATGAGGTCATCACGTTTGATATAAAAACGCCTACCCTCAAAAGAGACTTCATCAACTCTAGAGGGAAGCATTTGTTCTACTTTTTAGTGAAAGTTATTGTTGCTTTCTTTTTAAGTTCTAACATTTTAGACTGCATTCGTTCTTTAAAGATTTCAACCTTAAGTTTTTGTTCAATAAAACCTTTAACTTCTTTATATGGAAGATTTTTTGCTTCTTGCTTGTCTGTTACTAAGATTACATGATAACCAAACTGTGTTTTTACCGCATTTTTAGTTAGTTCACCTTTTTTCATCTTGAAAACAGTGTCATTAAAGGCAGGAACCATTTGTCCCTGACCAAAATAACCTAAGTCACCACCCTTTGGTCCTGAAGGGCCTGTTGACTTTGCCTTAGCAAGTTCAGCAAACTTTGCATTAAGCGCGCCATCTTTAAGACCTTTAAGTTCTTTTGTTACTGACTCAGCTTCTACTTGAGTTTTTACTAAGATGTGAGAAGCGCGTACCTTTAATTTTTCAGAAAACTCTTCAGGATGGTTCTTGTAATAAGCCTTTATCTCTTTTTCACTTACCTTAACTTTCTCAAATTGACGTTTTTCCCATACCTTAGAGGCTAATTGAACCTTAACACGTTCAAGAACCTTCGCAAGTTCCGCCTTATACTCTGCACTATTTAAAACACCTGTCTTTTTTGCATCTGCGTAAACAAGTTCTTGAGAAATAAGACCCTCAATAACTTTTTGAGATAATTCTATTTTTTTCTCAGGAGGAAGTTGATTAAAACGTCCTTGTGTTCCTTGCATTAAAACTTCTTGTACTTCTACATCAGTAATATTCTTATCATTAACTGTAGCGATTGTTCCTGCGTAAACTGCACCAGCAGCGGCTAGGGCTAAAATAATTTTTTTCATGTTTATCCTATTATATTGATATCTTTTTTTTTCTGTGACAATTATACTTAAGCTTCGTTAATAAAGTCTTAGTTTATCTCTAAATTCAGATACTGTTTTAAAACTTGTTCTAATTTTGCACGGTCAAGAGGCTTAGGGAAGTGATTATCAAGACCTGCGCTTATAATTCTTTCCCTGTCTCCTGATAATCCATGGGCAGTTAAGGCGATGATTGGAGTATGAACTCTGCCATCTCGTTTTTCTATCTCTTTAATCAAACGAGTGGCTGTAATACCATCCATAACAGGCATGTCTATATCCATAAATACAAGGTCAAATTCTTCTTTTCTATCAAAAATATCTACCGCTTCTTTACCATTAACTACCGTACGTACCTTTAACTTATACTGAGATAAAAGTGTTTCAATAAGCTTAAGGTTCATAGGGTTATCTTCCGCAACAAGTATGGTTAAATCCAGTAAAGGTTTTACCACCTGCTTAGGTGTTAATGATACTTTTCTCAGTAATTCTGATGGTACTTTTTTCCAAATAACATTAAGTATTTCATAAATATTATTAGCTAATAAGGGCTTAACCAAGATATCCGTTACATCTGAATCAATCCTAGCAAACTTTCTTTTTAAAGATGGGTTAATGACAGGTACAATTTGCAGATTTGGATAATGTGCTTTAATGGACTTAACACGGGAGGCTGAGAGATGGTCTGTTACGATAAATACCGCGTCACAATGGCGTAACTCTTTGTTAACTAAGCCATCAACTTCTACCACATCAATAGCAAAATGCGTAAGGTACTCTTTTAAAAGCTTAGAATAAAGAATAGTATAATGGTCTTCTGGCCAAATAGCGATACGTGAGCCTTTTACAAATTCAAAAGAAGGTTGGTTAGCACTCTTATGTCGCAGAGCAAAACTAAAACGCGAACCCTTCCCCACTTCGGTAGCAACCTTTAGCTTTGCACCCATCATTTCTGTAAGCTTATAACAAACAGAAAGACCAACACCTAAGCCATCTTTTCCCTGGGATTGGTTCTCTTTAGCTGAAGCAAAAGGACGGATAATAGTTGAAAGACGGTTATGGTCAATCCCAATACCCGTATCTGTTACCGCGTATTCAATAACAACCTCACCTTTTTTTTCTGTTGCATTGGCACGTATTTCTACATATACCTGTCCTTTTTCATTCGTATACTTGATAGAGTTTTTAACAAGGTTACTTAATACTTTTTTTATCTTGTCTCCATCAGCAAAGACTTCATAAGGGAGTAAGGGATCTATATAAAAAAGAAGTTGTAATTTTTTAGCCTTAGCCTCATCACAAAACTCATGTGAAAAACTTTCCATGAGTTCAATTATATTAGTGTTTTCCTCATTAATATGAATCTGTCCACTTTCTATTTGGGCAAGTTCAAGAAGGTTCTCAACATTATGCATCATCGTTTGCGCGGAATAAGAAATAAGGTTTACATACTCTTTTTGAATCCGGTTAGTATCGGTGCGTTCTAAAAGTTCGACAAAACCTATAATTCCATTCATTGGAGTTCTAAACTCGTGAGACATAGAAGTTAGAAACTTTTGTTTAAACTCTTCAAAATATTTTTGAGCACGTTTAGCTTTTTCAAAGGCTGATATATCATCAAACTGAGCAATAAATAGATTTTTACCCTCAGCTGTTACTTCTTTTACCTTCACTTCAAAAAGGTGTTTTTTTTCTTTTTTATCAAGCATTTGGACCTTATGCTTTTTATTCTTGTTTCGTAAGACTTCAAAAATCCAGGAAAAAGGTTTTCTTGCGCTTAGGGTGCCGCTTGTAGGTACAAATAGTTCTGATATATCTCTATGTTTTGTTGAGAAGTCTTTTAAACTTATAAAGGGAAGGCAAAGTGAAAATGCAGAGTTTGCACCAACTACACCAACCTGTCTATCAATAACTAAGACGATAGCACTTTCTAGTTCTAATATTTCTTCGGTAAAATCAGTCACACTTTGGGGTAAGTGTGCTTTTAGTTCATTCATATTCCCTAACCTCATCTATTGTAATACTTCTTTCACAGATTTAAACGTAGATGCTTATGCAGTATATATTCTAGCTTTTCACGTGTTAATGGCTTAGAAAGATAATCATCTAAACCTTCTTCTAAGATATGTTCTCTATCACCCTCCATCGCTAAGGCAGTCAATGCCACAATAGGCATATGCGGTTGTGTTGGATTTCTTTGTTGTTTAATCTCTTGAGTAGCAAGAATCCCATCTTTTACTGGCATATCAATATCCATAAAAACGATATTGTATTCATTTGACATACATAAGTTTACGGCTTCTTCTCCATCACCTGCTGTAGTAACCTGAAGATTATATTCTAAAAGAAGAATTTTAATTAGGCGCTGATTGATAAGGTTATCCTCAACAACAAGAGCTTTAATAGCATCTTGTCTTGTTTGAGGTTCTTGAAGTACTGGCGCAGATTTTGGTAAGCGTAAGATTTTAGCAAGATGATTTGCAAGCTTTGAAGGAAGCATTGGTTTCACAAAGGTGTGGTCAATAATATGTGCCATCTTCGTTTGTACCTGCTCACCTGGATTGATAATCAAAATAGTCTTACCCTGCTTTTTTAAAGAAGAAAGCTTAAGCATCCAACCTGGTTTTTTTTGAGAAGCAACAAGATAGATAAGATCTGCTCCCTCATATATCTTGTCATCTATTTGATTAACCTTAACCACATTCATAGAAAATGAACGTAGATACATGGTCAGTTGATTAGCATCTTCAAGGCGAGATTCATCAAGTAAAACGACCTTAGCCGTTTTATTTTGTACCACTTGAAAGGATTGAGCTTCACAGCAGGCAAAACCTAAAGAGAAATTAAAGGCTGAGCCCTTTGAAATTTCTGATTGAATACGTAAGTCTCCACCCATCATCTTAATAAGACCATGGGAAAGACTAAGCCCCACACCTAAACGATTATCAGCTTGATCACCTGCAACAAAGGGTTGTGTAATCAGGGCAAGGTGCTCTTTTAAAATTCCCTTACCTGTATCTTTTACCCCAAAACCTATACTACAGGTTCCATCATTATTTCGGTGAATAAGTTTAACTTCAACCATAACCTTACCACCACGTTTAGTAAACTTAAGCGCATTATTAATTAGGTTGTTTAAAATCTGTTTGAGTTTACGTAAGTCACCGGTCATATATTGTGGTAGTTTAGGGTCTATATAAAAATATGTTCGAATCCCTTTATTCCGTCCTTCAACCGCGTGAAGTTTCGCTAAATCTTCCATTTCGGCTATGGGATTAAATTCTGCTTCATTAAGTTTAAGTCGTCCACCTTGCATTTGTGCAAGGTCTAAAAGTGACTCAATATTTGACATAAGATTACGCGCGGAAATATTAATCATTTGAAGGTATTCGCTTTGTTGATGGTCTGCATTATTTTTTTCCATCAATTCGATAAAACCTAAAATACCATTCATTGGCGTTCTAAATTCATGTCCGATATTAGATAAAAACTTACTCTTTAAACGTTCTACTTCTTGAGTCTTAAATCGCGCTTCTTCAAGTTCAGAGATATCTTCAAGTTCTAAAACATAAAGGTCTTTTCCAGATTGGCGAATCTTTCTTGCCTTTGTTCGACATGGAATTTCTGTGTCATCCTTATCTTTAAGCACAACTCTATAACCATCTTCTTTATGAATACGTATATAGTCTAACCAAGACTTATCATACTCAGTAAAAACTTCTTCACTTTCTTCTATAAAAAGTTCACGAATACTTTCATGTTTTTTACGAAAATCTGAAATATTATCAAAGTCAAAACGGTTAAAGAAGGCTTTGTTCCCCCCAATCCATCCTTCATCTTTTGTAAAAAATAAAATAGCATTTGTTTCTAAGTCTAAGATTTCATAAAATAATTCTTTTGATACATAACCATCTTTTTCCATTGACGCTGTAATTGATGCTGTCGGGCCTTGTCCTTTTATTTTTGAACTAAACCATGAAAAAAGTGATGCCATATAAATTCCTTAACATATATTATTAATTACTCATTATCATATATTATAATTAAAGTGCTATTAAAGAGGCCGTATTCTGCCTATATTAGCTTGATTATATAGCTTAAGGGTTACACGCTACAATTACAATTATGAAAAAAGCCACTAAAAAAGAAATTGAAGAAATTAAAAATGAGTTTGTAAAGCGTTATGATGAAGCTGTTACCGAGCTAAATTATAAAAACGTCTATGAATTAGTCATTGCCGTTGCCCTTTCTGCTCAATGTACAGATAAACGTGTTAATCTTATTACCCCTGCTTTATTTAAAAAGTATCCAGATCCCGTCACCTTAGGGAATGCAGACTTAGATGATGTACGAGCCTTGTTAAACACCTGTTCTTTCTTTAATAATAAGGCCAAAAATCTTATAAAAATGGCACAAAGACTTGTAGAAGTTTATGATTGTGAAGTGCCTTTGAATGAGAAAGATTTACAGACCTTAGCAGGTGTAGGCCAAAAAACAGCTCATGTTGTCTTAATAGAATTTACCCAAGCCAACCTAATGGCGGTAGACACCCATGTCTTTAGAGTTTCACATAGACTTGGCTTAAGTGATGAAAAAACTGCTACAAAAACAGAAGCCGAACTCGCCAAAAAGTTCAAAACAAACTTACACCAGTTGCATCAAGGTATGGTTCTTTTTGGAAGGTATATTTGTACCGCGCAAAGACCAAAATGTAATAGTGAATGTTTTATGCAAGAGTTCTGTAAAACTACCAAAAGTTTTAAACCAGCGTAATTATATTTAGCTACCTTGCACAAAGGTAAGCTTAGAGGTATCTTTCAATCTGAACAAGAAGCTGTCGGCTTTTATGTTCATCTCCAATAAGCCCAACTCTAACCCCTAAGGTAGCCAAGCCTTCTTTATTATAATATATGTGTATCTTAATCTTTGTGTCATCTGTAAAGCTTGCTTCAATATCTGCGTCCCTTTTTGTATTTTTTACGGAACATATTTTTAGACCATCAGCCTTTAGACTTGTTAAACTTGCCTTATACAGGTGATAGATAGAGGTGTTATAAGAGGACTTTATTTCGCCTGATATATAATATGTTCCCCCCACTACAGAAACTACCCCTGCCCCAATCACAGTACATCCATTCATAAATATTAAAGTTATAAAGATTGATATTAGGTATTTCATGAACATTCTTTAACAATACCCTTTAATGCCTCATAAACACGTTCCACTGAGGCCATATCAACAGACTCTCTTGAAGAATGGGGTTCGTAAATATTAGGTCCAATAGAAGCAATATCTAAATGCGGAGCGTATTGTTTTAAAATTGCACATTCTAAGCCTGCATGTATAGCCATAAAATCTGCTTTTTCAAAATGTTTTTGACAAATAGCTTGAACCTGTCTAGAAAATTCATTAACCTTAGGCTTCCAGGCAGGATACATCCCTTCACATTTAGCTGTAAAGTCAAAGGCTTCTAAGAGACAAAGGCTTTCATCAACTAAAACAAGAAGTTCTTCGCTATCCATAGACCGTGCACTAAAACTCACCTTTACTTCTTTATCATTACTTTCAATTAGAGCAAGATTAATACTGTTTTGAACAATTCCAAGATCTGTATTCAAAGAACGAACTCCTTGGGCAAAGGAATGTATCATGTGTATGATCTGTTGAGAATTCTTCATCATCTTTCTTTCAGGTTTGGCAAGCTTTTTAATCTCTATATTATCAAGTTCTTTATCAAAAATAACACCCTTAGGTACACTTATAATGGCTTTTGCTTTCTTGGATACTGAATTTCGTCGTTCTCCACCTTCAATACTTATAAGATAATGTGGTATATGCACTAAAAATGCAGCAAGTATTTTAATTGCAGAAGGGATATTTTTATGGATATCAACACCTGAATGCCCTCCAGGTAAGCCACTTACTAGTACCTCATAAGAGTCTACTTCTTCATCAATATTTGTAAAGTGAACTGCTTTTTTAGCAATAATATCTGCCCCACCTGCACACCCTATATAAACATAACCTTCTTCTTCTGTATCAAGGTTTAACATCTTCTTTTCTTTGATCTTCAGACTTAGACCTTGAGCCCCTATAAGGCCTACTTCTTCATCTGCTGTAAACAAACATGAAATTGTTTTTTTCTCAGACATTAAAGACAGCATCATTGCTACGCCTATCCCATTATCTGCACCTAAAGAACTATCTTTAGCCTTTAACTTTCCTTCTTCTTCATAAAGTTCTAAACAAGGGGCCTTTCCAATACAAACCATATCATAATGTGATTGTAAGATTAAGTTAGCCTGGGGATGGGAGCAAAGAATGTTATTAACCTCATCCGTTTGTACCTCATACCCATAAGCTTTTGCTTCTTTAATAATATACTCTTTTAAGCCATTAGCCTCATGGGAGCAGTGAGGAATACTACAAATTTTTTTAAAAATATCTATCACTGACATGACTAGCCTTTTGGTATTATTTTTGCTTGTATATGATAAAGGTTTATAATGTACAAGAATATCATATTTTTAATGATTACACTTATATTTTTTAGCGGATGTTTAAATAAACGTGGGATTTCGTCGACTTATTATAATGATTGTGTTGAGTATTATGATGCAAGAGGATATTATCATAAAAGCTGCGATGAGAATCTTGTTGAATTTGAAGATATAAAAGAAGGAACAAAAAAAGCCTATAAGGCGACTAAAGATTATATTACCTTTAGTGAAGAATTAGATAAAGAGCCAGAACATAAGGTTGTCTGGTGAGAAGCGTAAAGAAAATGAGAACTGCTTCTCGTTTTTAGCTTCGCAACCGAAGGTGTTGTACGCAAGCATACCACCCCAGACCTCAGAACTAACACCTTAAGTGCCAATACCTTCGAAAAAAGTTCTACTTCTTAGCAATAAAAGTCTCAAAATTAACCCATTTAAAAACACTATCACAATGGCTAAACCCTGCTTCTTTTAACATCTTTAAATTTTCTTCTTCTGTATATGGAATAAGTACATTTTCCAAGGCTTCACGTTTTTGTACTATCTCATACTCACTATAACCTTGGGCTTTTTTATACTCATAATAAGTATCTATCATTTGTTTATTAAGCTCAGAGTCTTGAGAAATTACCTTTTCTGAAAAGATAAACAATCCTCCCGGTTTAAGCGCATCATATATTTTTTTAACAAATTGTGCTCTTACAGGTGGCCTTACAAACTGCAAGGTATAGTTTGAACAAATAACGGCAGCTTCTTTATAATCATAAGTTAAGATATCGCCACAGTCTAATTGAATCTTTGAGTTAAAGGCATGTAATTTCTTAGACGCCTGCTCTAGCATTGCCTCAGAATTATCAATACCAATGAGTTCTATCTCTTCTTCACAGCGCCGCTCTATCTCTAAAAGAAGTGAAGCCGTAGAACATCCAAGGTCATAAACTCTTTCACCCTTGTTAATATTAATACTTGCAAAATGAGAAGTAAGTTTCATCGCCTCATCATAAAAAGGCACTGAGCGTGAAAGCATATCATCAAACACTACCGCTACCTCTTCATCAAATTCAAATTGTTTTTTTATGGGTTTATCAAATACTGTATCTGTTTTCATAGTTTGATTATATCAAAGATGCCCTAAGTTGACACTTATCAATATACCAGCATACAAAGTAGACTATACTTAGTGAAAAAAGAGTTTAGAAGACTTTGGAGAGAGAGGATAGAAAGGATTTTAGTGGATAATATTAAAAAGCCTTAGGCCTTATTCTTAAACCACCACATTAACGCGTACATAATACCCGGTGTTTTGGCCTTAGTCTCATCTAAGATGAAGTCTTGGGCATCTTTTACATCTAAGTACACTACTTCTATATCTTCAACATGAATACCACCGCCTTCATGTTCTTTCATACTCTCATCTACCTCACAATAATACAAAACTTGTTTGGCACCTGCAAAGCCTACTGCTGTGTAAAAAGAAGAAATCTTTTCTATCTTTTCAAGCGCTACATTAAAGCCACATTCTTCATCTATCTCTTCTTTGGCTATTTGTTTTAAAGAGCAGTCTTTATCCACAATACCTGCACAAAGTTCATGTGTAAAACCATCATTGTTCTTAAGATAAACAGGAGGTCTAAACTGTTTAACTAAGACAAAAGAATTTTTATCTTTATGGTAAATTAATACGGCAACACTATCATGAACCTCAACCATATCCCAAGCCTTTGAGATACCTTTTTGAGTGTAATGCATACGCTTAGTCTTAACAAACGAAGAGTCCTCACAACTTGAGAAAGAGATGTCTTTTATCATAAGATAAAACTTGCTAAGCCTAAAAAGCTTAAGAATCCAAGAACATCTGTCACAGTTGTTAATAAAACAGTAGAGCCAACCGCAGGGTCTACATCTAAGCGCTTTAAAAATAATGGAATTAAAGATCCAAAAACACCGGCTATTAAGAGATTAAATGCCATAGCCAAGGCAATTACCAGGCCTAAAAGATCTATCCCAAACCAAATATAAGCGACAAAACCGACTATTACTGAAAAAAGAAGTCCATTAAAAAGTGCCACTAAAAATTCTTTCTTCACTGCTTCTTTAGCATTTTCTGTGTCTATATCACCTAAGGCCATCTGTCTTACCATTACCGTTAGTGTTTGTGTTCCTGCATTCCCACCCATAGAAGCCACAATAGGCATTAAAATAGCTAAGGGAATAAAGGCAGCTAAGGTTTCATCAAACATACCAATAACCATAGAAGCAAGAATGGCAGTAATCAGGTTAACCCCTAGCCAGGAAGAACGTTTTTTAAAAACCCCAAAAAGCTTCTCTTCTTGTTCTGCTTCATCATTAACCCCTGCAAGGTTATAAATCTGCTCAGTAGCTTTTTCTTCCATAACATCATATATATCATCCGCAGTAATACGTCCAACAAGCTTTCCTTGCCAATCTAACACAGGTAAAACTGAAAGGTTATATTGCTCAAACATTTTGGCAACGTCTTCTATATCTTCCGTCGCTTCAACACTTAAAAAGTGATATTCATCATCTGCTAGAATCTCCTTATAACAACGCTTAAAGTCCATAACAATAAGGTCTTCAAGAGAAATACCGGCTAAAAGTCTTTGATTATCATCGACTAAGAAGATTTGGTAAATATTTTCTAACTCACCTTTGTCTTTTAAATGACGAAGTCTATCTACTGATTCTTGCACAGATTCTTCAATTTTTGCATCAAAAAGCTCTGTTTGCATCCAAGCACCTGCTTGGTTTTCTTCATATCTACGAAGTTTATCAATATCTACTCTATCTTCTTCATCTAGTTGGGCAACAACAGCCTTAGACTTGTCTACATCAAAGTCATCAATATCTTGGATAAGGTCTGTCGCATCATCTGACTCAAGGTCTTCAATTGCTCTGGCTAATTCTTCCGTAGAAAGAGCCTCAAGGGCCTCATCTTTTATCTTTTCAGGGAGTTCAAGTAGAACGTCTCCTAAAACTTCTGAGGGTATTCGTACTAAAAGTTTTAAAAATTCTTCTTTATTTTCTCTAGAGCGTATTTTCTTTAATAGGTAGGCAATATCACTAGCATGTATATTACTATCTTCAGGGTCTTGAAGATATGATTCAAAAGAATGAAGCATCTCATTAAATCGGCTCATTTTCATCCTCGCTCTTAGGTTCAAAACCCTTAATGTTTAGATAATAAATATTGTCAAATATCTTATCTTTTTTAATTTGTGTATTGGCTGCTAAATGTAGTTCAACCGTTTTCTCGTAATCATCTTTTAAAAGATTAAAAGCTTTAAGTTTCTTGCCTTTTAATTTATTAGTTGTTATTCTAATGACACGTGCAGGGTTTCTAGCATGTCCATTTTTATATAAACCAAAATGTAAGTGAGGACCTGTTGATAGACCTGTTGAGCCAACATAACCAATAGTTTGGCCTTTTTTAACATACTTCCCGCGTTTAATACCTCGCCTAAAAGCTCTTTGATGGGCATATAATGTCATATAACCATCACTATGTTGTATTTTAATAAGCTTTCCATAACCTCGTGTATATCCTGCAAAAATGATACGTCCACTTCCTGCTGCAGAAATAGGTGTCCCCGGTCTTGCCGCGTAATCAACCCCTAAGTGAGCTCTATATCGCCTTAAGATAGGATGATACCGTCTAAGGGTAAATCCTGAACTCACACGAGCATTTTTAACAGGACGATTTAACATAAAGCCTTCTGCTTCTATCCCTTTTTCATCATAATATCTACCATCACCATTTAGATAAATATAATGTTTTTTACCCCTCAACTCTATCATAGCCACTTGCAATACAGGCATAGAAAAAGTTTTCCCAAATCGGTACTTTTGCGCATAAACCATAACAAGTCTATCTCCCTTACGAAGATCACGACGAAAATTTAAAGAGTTTTTAAAAGCATTTACAAACTGATGCGCAAGTTTTTTTGAACCTGTAGAATTAACAATATCAAAATAAGGGGAATGCTCTATGGTAACGGTAAAAGCGCTTGTCTTTTTAATATATTTAATAGGTGTTGATGTTAACTTATACTTTTTCTTATCTTTATAAATATGAAGCTGCAGTTCTTCACTAATAGGTATAAGAACTTGTTCTATACTTTCATTTGAATCTTTTAAAATTTGAATATTTACACCTGCATAAATTTCTTCAGTGATGGTTTGATCACTTTTATCAAGATTATAATAAATTTTTTGTGGTAGTCCTTGTTTTTCTAGGAAATTTAAAAAGGTCTCACCACTCTTCCATTTAGTATACTCTACCTGTGAGGAAAGAAGAACTAAAGGCAAGAGAAGAAGGGAAAAAAGTTTGTTCATATAATTTTGCCTCTAAAAAAGTTTAGCAAGAGTATCTAATCTTCACTTATCTTCCACTAAATCCTTGAAATTTCATTCCAAAGAAGCCTTTAATTGTATAAAAAGTATAATTCCCTATTAATTACGAGGATTTTTTATACATGCGTTTCATATTATTATTATCTTTTTTCACTTATTCCCTTTTTGCTCTTATTTCAGAGCCTCTTCATTCAAAAGTTACTTCTGTAAACTTAGAAGAACAAACTCTTAGCATCCACTTTATTGAAGGTGCTCGTGTTGGGATGTATGGTGCTATTGTAAAAAACCTAGGTGAAAGCCATTCTATTGCCTTAAAGTGGATTGAAATAACGTCTATTGAGGGAGATTCAATAAAAGCTAAGATGATTCCTATTTTAGCCTTAGAACAAAGTGCCCTTCCTAGTGGTACATGGGTCGCGGAAGAGGGAGACCATGCCGTTATTGGATATAACTATCATAGAGCACTTTTAATTGCTCCAAACCCTAGTATTTACAAAAAAGTAACTGGCTATCATACTAATAAACAGTGGATTCATCCAGATATTTTCACTACTGTCTTATCTTCACATGGTCATCCAAGCCCTTTAGTAGAAGACTTTTTTCATATGTGTAGATCCAATAATATTGGTAGTGTTTCTTTAGTTTTTGATAAATCTATTATTAGTATTGACTGTCAAAGTTTTAAAATCATTGAAAACAAAGCAATCTCATTAAAAACCAATGAGATTCAAGTCCCTTTTTACACACGTATTAGCAATATCCAAGCTAATTGGTTTGGAGAAGGAAATGATGAAATCCAAGATTATCATATGTATTATGTAAATCTTTTAGCTCAAAACAATCCTGATAACAAATGGATACAAACCTATAAGGCTATAAAAAACAAAGAAAATCAAAAAGGTTCATGGTTTGATTCTTTGTTTTCTAGTATAAATGTTACTAATAAAGAAGATCAAGACCCTCTTCAATAAATGCTATAAACCTAGAACTTTACAAAGAAGTCAAAATGGATGTAGAACATTTTAATCATGTAAAAAGCATTGTATATGATTAGAATATATATACAGAAAAGGCTTATTTAATTGCTTATACATATGATGCAACAAGTGAGTATTTTGAGCCTGACACGGTTTTATTTACACCTCATAAAGAAGATATTTCAAACATATTAAAATACTGTAATAAAAATAAGATTATTATCCTTCCACATGGACAGGTTCGGGTTTTACAGATGAAGAGATGAACCTTTTTCAAACAATTAAAAAAGCCTTTTATCCTAACAATATTTTACATCCGCATAAGATGGGACTCAAAAAATATTTTTTTTCTTTGGTTATAATAGGTGTCTTTAAAGGATGCCTATGGAAGAAGAAATTAAAACCCCCTCAAAATACCTTAAATATTTTAAGTTTTCATATAAAATTATAAAAACCTATTTCACCTCACTTTTTGATAAAGATATAACTTTTTATGCCTCTAGTCTAAGCTTTTATACACTTTTCACCCTAGTGCCTGTTTTATTAATTGTCTTATCTATTTCAACTGCCTTAACAAGCTTTGATTCTTTTTATGCCAATATAAAATCTTTTATTATGAATAACATCGTTCCCGTCGATTCAGAGGTCTTTTCAACCTTTATCGACAGTTTCATGCAGAACTCTTTTCAACTCAGCATTATGGGGATTATTGCAATTATTATTTCATCCATGCTCTTTTTTCAAAACTTTGAGTATATAGTCAATAAGATTTTCAAAACCCCAGCTCGTGGATTTTGGCAGTCTCTTAGTATCTACTGGACACTTGTCACCCTCACCCCAATTGCTCTTATTTTTTCTTTTTATCTTTCAAATGAGCTTCAAGTTTATTTAGATGAGCAGCATTATTCTAGTGCTTTAAAAGTTTTAGAATTGGTTCCTTATTTTATCATCTGGTCCATGTTTTTTCTAATTTATAAGATTTCTGCAAATGTAGAAATATCTAATAGAGCGGCAGGGATTAGTTCTTTTGCTGTATCTTTAACCTGGTATCTTGCTAAGATTGGTTTTATTATGTATATTCTTAATAAGACCCAAATTTACGCCACTATTTATGGTTCTTTTTCTACTCTTATCTTTTTCTTTTTATGGATTTATGTTTCTTGGATAATTTTCATTTATGGTTTAAAACTATGTTACACCATAGAAAAAGTATCCAAGGAGCACAAGATTGAAGAAGAACAAAATATAAAAAAAGAACTTATGAATAATAGCCAAAAGACTGATCAAGATAATGAAGATAAAGAGATATAAGGGGATAAAAATCTCAATGACTAAGAGATTTAAAGCTAAAATATATTCTAAAATCGGATCAAGAGTGTCCCCAAAACCTATAAAATGCATAAACAAGGACAGAGGATAAAATAATATAAAAAGCATACTTAAAACAGGTGAAAAGACCTGAGCTATACTAAAACTTCCAAAAAAGTAATGCACAATAGGAAGCATTGCTAAATACACCCATATATGAATAAGTATAAATGTCTGCCAAGGCTTTAAGTTTTTCATATGGTGCAAAAATAAAAAGATATAAAATACCCCTGCTACTGAGAACCAAAATCCTAGGGCAAAAATCAGCTTAGGAAAAAGAGAAATCAAAAAAGCTATCACTAAAAATAAAGATGAAAAAGACAAGATCTTTATACCCCTGTCATATAAGGTATAAGCGAAAACACTCATGGTAAAGGCCCTAAGTAAAGAAGGGACAAAGTCCAAAAAGTACACATATAAAAATAAAAGTATAAAAACAAGTACCGCTATATCTTTATGCGCATTTCTAAAAGGGAAAAGCATGCTTTGAAAAGGTGTATAGAATGATCTTAAAAGAAAGAAAAGGATAAAACTGAGCACCCCTAAGTGAAAACCACTGATGGCTAAAAGGTGGTTTATCCCAAGGGCCGATAGTTGATTTCTTAAAGAAGGAGGGATAGAACCTGCATAAAATAAGGCCTTGTACACAGCAGAGGTAGAAGTCTTATGCAGCCTATCTAAGTCTTGCATAAGCGAATAACGTTTTTCTTTAGCTTCTAAGCCCATTAAGATTTGAGAAGGAAGATAAAAGCCTTTTAAATAAGATAAGAAATCTAAATCATTAATAAATAAACGCACACTTAAATGCTGTCCTTCTAAATTTTTCAAGTTGTCTTTTGAGCTTGTGTAAAAAGAAAAGCCCTCAAGGCTTTGAAGTTTTAAGACCCAATAGTTTTTCTTTTTATACTGTTTTTCAACATACACTTCAGTAATATAATCATCAAATTGCGTTAGCTTTTGAAATTGTAGATATTGTAAAAATAAAGAAAAAATAAAAAGGAGTACAAAAAGAGATAGGGCAAAAAATATTTGCCGCATAGAGGTAAAAAGTTCTACCTTAGATAGGAGGGAGGGAGACGCTTTCATTTGCTACATCCATTACTGCTTCTGTGGCCTGAACATTCTCATAAGAGATTTCTACACCGCCATACATAGGCGCATCGATGAATTTAGTTAGTTTTTTCTGAAATACTAGTTTTATATGCCCGGTAGGACCATTACGTTGCTTACCGATGATAATTTCAGCCTCTTCTTCTTCTTTTTCTATATAAGTAGAGGTGAATTCTTTACCTTCTGCCTTGGCTGCTTTTTCACGTTCTTTTTCTTCTTTATAAAGATACACATCATCACGATAAACAAACATAATGATATCCGCATCTTGCTCAATCGCACCCGATTCACGGATATCACTTAGCATTGGACGTTTATCATTTCTAGATTCAACTCCACGGTTTAACTGAGAAAGAGCGACAATAGGCATCTCAAGCTCACGTGCAAGCATCTTAAGTCCACGAGAAATTTCAGAAACTTCAGCCTGTCTATCACGACCTGCGGTTTGCATAATCTGAAGATAATCTATCACACACATTTCAATCTCAGGATGTTGAGACTTTAACTTTCTAAGTTTTGAACGAAGCTGATTTATCGTCATCCCTGCTCCATCATCAACAAAAAGTTTAGAGTTATTCATCATCTCCATACTGGCATTTAGACGTGACCATTCTTCATCATTTAAATCACCCACACGAAGCTTTTGCAAGAAGATAGATGTATCAGCTGATAAAAGTCTTAACATTAACTGTTCAGCTGGCATTTCAAGAGAAAAGAAAGCCACTCCATTTCCAAGTTTCATCTGATGTAAAACCATGTTTAGGGCAAAAGAGGTTTTACCCATAGCAGGACGCGCAGCAATAATAACAAGGTCACCCTTACCAAAACCCGTAGTCATCTTATTTAACTCAGCAAATCCCGTATCTACCCCAACAAGTACAGAATTACCACGAGACTTCATCTCTTTAATGTATTCCATTGTGTCATATGTGATAGAAGGAGCATCTTTAAAGTCAACATTATCATTTGCCTGAGTAATCTCATATAGCTTTTTTTCTACAATATCAATAACTTCTGCAGCAGGAAGATCTTCTTCCATCGTTACTTTCTTAATCTCTGTTGTAAGAGTAAGAAGATGACGTTTAATGGCCTTATCTTTTATCTCCATCACATAAGCAATAGTATTTGAAATAGGATTTGAGGACAAAATATCTAAAAGAACAGCCTCATCAAAACGTTTCTTAGCGTTCAGACGTTTTTTAATGAACTCTTCATCTATAGGTTTATTTTCCCTATGAAGTTCAGTCATAGCTGTATAAATTTCTTGATGCGCAGGAAGATAAAAGTCATCTGTATTTAGCTTAGCTTCTACATCTTCAAATTGAGAAGGCTCAAAAATAATAGAGTTTAAGACAGAACGTTCAATATTGATATTATAAAGGGTTTCTTCCATTAACTGTTTTCACTTTCTACTGCTGCTTTTTCTACTTCTTCGATAAACTTTTTCACTAGATCTTTTTCATCAAGTCGAGCAACAACCTCACCCTTAACCATAACAAGTCCCGAACCCTTACCATAGGCAATTGCCACATCTGCATGTTTAGCCTCACCAATAGCGTTTACAACACAACCCATCACCGATATATCTAGAGGGGCTTTTATATGTTTAGTCTTTTCTTCAATCTCAGCAACTGCTGTCACTAAGTCCGCTTCAATACGACCACAAGTAGGACAAGATATGATATTAACACCATCTTTAGCCGCTCCTGAATCTTTAAGAATAGCCTTACCAACTTTAATTTCTTCTTCTAATTCTCCCGTGATAGAGATACGCAGAGTGTCACCAATACCATCAAGTAAAAGAGCACCAAGTCCAATAGAACTTTTAATAGTCGCATGGAAGATAGTTCCTGCTTCAGTAACACCTAAATGAAAAGGATAATGATTTTTAGGACGAAGTAATCTATAAGCATCAACGGTACGTTGAACATCAGATGCCTTTAATGAAATCTTTATATCATCAAAGCCAAGGTCTTCTAAAAATTTTATATTATATTCAGCAGAAGCAACCATACCTTCGGCTGTTTGACCATACTTGTTTTCAAATTCTTTTTCTAAAGAGCCAGCATTAACACCAATTCTCATAGGAATATTTCGTTCTTGACAGGCTTTAACAATATCTTTAACTCGTGATTTCTCACCAATATTTCCTGGATTAATACGAATACAATCCACAACTTCGGCCGCCACAAGAGCAAGCTTATAATTAAAATGGATGTCTGCTACTAAAGGAAGCGCAATCTGAGCCTTAATATCTTTTAGAGCAAGGGCATCTTTCATATCAGGCACCGCTACACGAACAATATCACAGCCTGCAAAATGCAGTTTATTAATTTGCTCAACCGTAGCTTGTACATTATGTGTTTCTGAGTACGTCATTGACTGTACAGAAATAGGAGAATCCCCACCCACAGCAACATTTCCAACAAATATTTTCTTAGTTTCATATCGTTTTATCATAAAGGGATTTTATCTGTTTATTGGTAAGAAAGAGCTTGAAGTATTTTAATAGTTCTTATACAAAACTAGCCGTGGCGGTTTTGCAAAGCAAAAAGTTTCTCTAAAAATCATGTTAATACTATTTAGACAAAATCTATTGGATCCATATCTACTTCACATAAAATATTCTTGCTCATTTTAATGGCCTTTATTAAGTCTGTACTTTTATCAGAACGAAGTAAAATTTGAAAGCGAAACTTATTGGCTATCTTTTCTATAGGAGAAGGCCCATGTCCTACTACTTCAATATTTGGAGCATAATAAAGTTTTTGTAAGACCTCATTCATATTATCATTTGCCTTATCTTTTTTAATATGGGCAAAACTTAATTTTGAAAGTTTTTTATAAGGGGGATATAGTTCTTTTCTAAACTCTTTTTCATCATCTAGAAACTCTTCATATTTCAAAATGTAAGGTGAGAAAAATTCTTGATAAAAACTTTGAACTAAAACAATTGCATCTTTTTTTCTACCACTTCTTCCTGCAATTTGTATCAGCAAAGACAAGGCTTTTTCTCTGGCTCTATAATCACTCATTTGTAAGATATTATCTATACCCAGTATTACAGCAAGGGTAACATCATGATAATCATGTCCTTTTGATAGCATCTGTGTTCCAATAAGAAGGTCTATCTCACCTTCATTAAAAGAACTAAGAAGTGCCTTTAGCTTCTTTTGCGTTGTAATCTTGTCTCTATCAAATTGACCTACTCTTAAATCAGGGTATTTTTCTTCAAAATATTCTACCGCCTCTGCCGTTCCAAGCCTAGAGGAAAGTAAATTTCCTGTTTTACATTCAGGACATATCTCAGGTATGGGTTCAGAAAAATTACAATAATGACACTTGACACGTCTAGAGAACTTATGTACGCTCATACCAACATCACAATAAGGGCATTTATAGGTGTAGGAACATCGATCACAAATCATGTATTTAAAGTTAGCACGTGTAGGTAAAAAAAGCATAGACTGCTCTTTTTTTGCATGTATCTTTGTGACGGCTTCTTCAATAATAGGCGTTATTTCTTCTACATGAGGTTCATATACAAAGCGTCTATTTTGATTAAAGTATCCTCCCTTTAAACGAACATACGGAAATTTTACATAAGAAGAAAGAGAAGGTGTAGCTGAACCCAGTAAGACAGGTATTTTAAGTAAAGAAGCATAATATATAGCCATATCTCTAGCATTATAACGGGGTCTTGAGGACGCCTTATATGAATCATCATGCTCTTCATCAACTGCAATAAAGCCCAAGTCTTTAATTGGCAAAAAAAGAGAAGATCGTGCTCCTGCTATTACTCTTGCTGAGCCATTATGTATCATTTTCAGAGCTTTTTCTTTTTGCTTTTTAGTAAGCTTAGAATGCCACATCACCACCTTATCTCCAAAGTGCTCTTCAAGTCTATCTTGCATCTGAGGCGTTAATGAGATTTCAGGCATTAGCATTAAAACACTCTTATCTTGTGCTAAAACTTCTTCAAACCATTTCATATAAATTTCTGTTTTACCAGAGCCAGTATCTCCAAATAAAAGAGAAACCTTATGCTTTTGAAGTTCTTTTAAGGCCTTGTCTTGCGCACTTGAGAGTTCAATATTAGAAGTCTTTAGCTCCTCAATTTTAACAGTATTTATATCTTTATCAAAAGGCACAAATAAAGAAAAAGCCTCCCCTAAAGAACAAAAATAATACTCAGAAATAAACTTAGCAAATTTATATTGTGTTTTTGAAAAACTAAGATTCTTCGCTTCAATGATATCAACAGTCTTAAACTCAGGCTTATCAACTTCTTCTAAAACAACCGCGTCTTTTTCTTTTTTTTGAAAAGGTAATAGTAAAATATCTAAAAGGGGATAAGGGTCTAAAGAAGAAAAAGTCAAAGGTTCAAGAGGTGAACCTAAGATTGAAAAAGTATAATAATGCAATTAGTCAGTTAAGATAGAACATACCGTTGAATCCACACAGTCAAAAGTTCCAGTAGCTTTTGTATAATCAAAAACTGCTGTACCGATTGCAACAGTATAGGTATATTCATCCCCGTTCGTTCTCATCCAATGTCCATTACTTGCAGATGTTACAATACCATATTGAAGAAGTACACTCGTACCATTTCCATCAAAAATTGTTTGGCCTTCTGCATTTGTAGCACCATTATCAATAGCAGAGATAAACCCGGACTGACCTCTAAAAAGTCTAGTCTGTCTTTCTGAAATAATAGCTGAACGAATCGCTGCCACATCTGATTTTGCCTTAGCTAGCTGAGCATCTTGGCGCGTTACAGCAAATCTTGGAATAGCAACTGATGCTAAGATACCTAACACTACAATTACAAATACTAATTCGATCATTGTAAATGCTTTTTTATTAGCGTATAACATAAGAACCTTTTAATGGAATTAAATTTACAGTTGTATCAAACAGCCCTTGCAAACTATTACAAAGGGGATCTGTTGATGCTCCAAATGATAAAGATAAATTAACATCCTGCGCGTCAGAGACTAGTTTTAAGCTTATACAATCATTTATCTTAGACATTTTAAAAGCAACAGACGAATTGGGTATATCTAGAACTGCTTCATTGTCTAAAACTAAAGAATTAATGGCATTTGACATCAAAGACAGATCATTAGTTACTGCTGCCTTCGAAACAGCATAAGATTGAATTTCAGTTGCTGATATAGCTATCATTTGAGCTGTTTTTGACACCTTTGCATCATCTCTTGTTGCACTTAGTTTTGGAATAGCTACGGAGGCTAAAATACCTAAAATAATAATTACAAAAATAAGTTCAATCATGGTAAAAGCATATTTTTTCATGGATTAGCCTAAGGTAAGATAAGAATAAAAGAGTTTTTCCCAAGTACATATAGTACTTGAGAAACAAAGCAAAGATTAACGAACTACGCCAACTCCACCAAATTGGTGAACTACACCAGTTGTAGAAGAAATACCACCAACTACAAGAGCAGCACCATTACAAATAACACCCGTAGTATCAACTTGTTTAATTGTTAGGTTACCATCATTAGAACCAGTCATTTCGAAACAAGCTGTTCCTACAGCTGATTCAATGTTTACTGTTCCAACAATAGACTGAGTGTTGTCATCTAATTCAACATTAGTAACAATTGCCCATGTATTACCAGCAGTTTCCCAATTAGCTTCACCTTGTGAAGTGTAATATGATCCAGCATCTGACAAAAGAGTTGCAAGATTTGAAGAAATCTTAGAAATTTTAGCATCATCACGAGTAGCTGCTAGCTTTGGAATAGCAACTGCTGCTAAAATACCTAAAATAACGATAACGAAAATCAATTCGATCATAGTAAAACCTTTTTTCATGTCTTACTCCTTGTTTTAAAATATAGATTACTCTAGTAACCTTGGAGTCATTCTATATCAGTTCTACTTATAGGACTCTTAATCTTAATTTTTACTTAAAAGTAGAATTCTTACTGATTTACCGCTTATAAGTTTATATCTTTTTCAATATATTGTTAAGCATTTGCTCGGCTTCAAAGAGTTCGTAGCTTTTTTTAACGTAGGCTTGTAGGAGGGTTTTGATATTATTATTTCCATTTAGATTAAACTTATCTTCTAAATCTTTTTCTATATAGCGGGCAAAAATATCTTCTAAGTCTATATCAAAACGACTTGAGTTTATTGTAAGGGTTATCTTCTTACTCATATAAGTCCTTCTCTACCCTAGAGCTAATTCAATCTTTTTAACAATATCTTCTATCTCTATATCTTTTAAGGCATTTTCTTCTTCTAGTTTACTTATAACTGTATCTTTAGCCTCACTTTGTCCCTTGATACTTACCACTTCAGTTCTAAGTGCCTCATTCTCGTTTTTCATTGTTTCATAACGACTTACCATTGAGTCTATTTTCTCATTTAATTCTTCAATTATACTTAGCATAGTTATTCTCTTTTTATATTAATTGCTATTATTCTATCATATAATTTAAGACTTATAGGATAATTTCTATTAAAATTTTAAAGTTTTATAAAGTGAGAGAAGAGAAAGCCCATTTTATACGCTAATTCAACATACTTATCACTTTATTTCTGAGTTAAATCAAATAGGCTATACTTCTATTAATGAAAAACTCAAATTTATTTAAATTAAAATCAGATTATGAACCTGCAGGTGATCAACCTGAGGCTATAAAGGTTCTTGCTAATAGTATTAAGGCTAAAAATCGTTATCAAACCTTAGAAGGTGTAACGGGTTCGGGTAAGACCTATACTATGGCGCAGGTTATTTCACAATGTCAGATACCTACGCTTATCATGACCCATAATAAGACCTTAGCGGCTCAACTTTATTCTGAATTTAAGGGATTTTTTCCTGATAATCATGTGGAATATTTCATATCTTATTATGATTATTACCAACCTGAGGCTTATATCCCTAGACAAGACCTTTTTATAGAAAAGGATTCGTCTATAAATGAGGAGCTTGAACGACTTAGGCTTTCAGCTACGGCTAACCTTTTATCTTATGATGATGTTATTTGTGTGGCTTCGGTTTCAGCTAATTATGGTTTAGGAGATCCTGAAGAATATGTCAAGATGGTTCAGGTCTTAGCCATTGGAGATGAAGTAAATCAAAAACAACTTTTACTTCGTCTTGTTGAGATGGGGTATACCCGAAATGATAATTTCTTTGACAGGGGAAATATTCGTGTAATGGGAGATGTTATTGATGTTTTTCCGGCTTATCATGAAGATGAGGCCATTCGCATTGAATTCTTTGGAGATGAAGTAGATTCTATATATAGTATAGATGTACTTGAAAACAAGAAGATAGAAGACTTTAAAAAAGTGACTATTTACGCCACGAGTCAGTTCGCAGTTGGAAATGAAAAGCTTACCCGCGCTATAAAAAGAATAGAAGTAGAATTAGACGAAAGACTCAATTATTATTCCAAAGAAGAAAAAGCAGTTGAGTATCAGCGTATTAAACAAAGAACTGAGTTTGACTTAGAAATGCTTGAAGCTACAGGTATGTGTAAGGGAGTTGAAAACTATTCTCGCCACTTAACTGATAAAAAAGAGGGAGAAGCACCTTTTACCCTTTTAGATTATTTTGCTCAACGTCATACGGACTATCTTGTTATTGTAGATGAATCACATGTTTCTTTACCTCAGTTTAGAGGGATGTATGCAGGGGATAGAAGTCGTAAAGAGGTACTTGTTGATTATGGATTCAGGCTTCCTTCTGCTTTAGACAATAGACCTTTTACCTATCCTGAATTTATTGAAAAAGCACCCCATTACCTTTTTGTATCAGCTACTCCTAATGAGGTAGAACTCGAACTTTCATCTGCTGTGGCTCACCAAATCATTAGACCAACGGGCTTACTTGACCCAGTTATAGAAGTAAGAACCTCAGATAACCAAGTGGAAGACTTACATGATGAAATCAAAAAAACTATTATCAAAGATGAAAGGGTTTTAGTCACCACCTTAACTAAGAAAATGTCCGAGGCCCTTACTAAGTATCTTGCTGACTTAGGAATTAAGGTGCAGTACATGCACTCTGATATTGACGCCATTGAGAGAAACCAAATAATACGTGGCCTTCGTTCAGGTGAGTTTGATGTACTCATTGGAATTAATCTATTAAGAGAAGGTCTAGATCTTCCTGAAGTAAGTTTAGTCACAATTCTTGACGCGGATAAAGAAGGCTTTTTGCGTTCTGAAACAGCCCTTATTCAGACTATGGGAAGAGCTGCTAGAAATTCAGGAGGAAGGGTAATCTTATATGCCAATAAGATTACAAAGTCTATGAAAAAAGCAATGGACACAACCATAGCAAGACGCGAGCTTCAAGACACACATAATAAAAAGCATGGTATTACCCCAAAAACCGTTATGCGAAAACTTGATAGAGACCTCAAGGTAGATGACGCTGCAGAACTATATAATAAGAGTAAAAAAGCTGAAAAAATGCCAGCACGCGAAAGAAAAAAACTGTTAGATGTACTGAACGCAAAAATGAAACAAGCCGCCAAACTACTAGAGTTTGAAGAAGCAGCAAGACTACGAGATGAAATCGCAAAGATTAAGAAGTTATAGTTTCATCTCACTAACTTTTTTAAAAACTTTTCGATAAACGAAACTGCCATACGGCTAGTTCTAAAAAACTCTAAAAATCATCTTTGGGATTCAAATTTATTTCCGAAAATTCTAGTGCTTTATTATTCCTATTTTTACTTGTAATCATTGGAAAATAAAATTTAGCTATAATAAAACCAAATTAAACTATATATATGGATTAACAATGCTAAACCTAAAAGACCCAAAATATTATCTAAATAGAGAACTTTCATGGCTTCAGTTCAACACACGTGTTTTACATCAGGCCCAAGATGAAAGCCGACCTCTTTTAGAAAGACTTAAATTTTTAGCCATATATGGAACCAATCTTGATGAGTTTTATATGATTCGTGTTGCGGGTCTAAAAAAACTTTTTACAGCGGGGGTTATTGTTTCAGGAGCTGATAGGCTTACTCCCCTGCAACAACTTCGTGAGATAAGAAAATACCTTCATCAAGAAAAACAAGTTGTAGAATATACACTTATAAATATCTTTAAAGAGTTAGAAAAAGAAAACCTTTTTATTAAACCATATAATCAAGTAAACCAAAAAGAAAAACGTGAATTGGATGAATATTTTGCAAGTCATATTTACCCTGTTATTGTACCTATTGCCGTAGATGCAACCCATCCTTTCCCTCATTTAAATAACCTTAGTTTTGGTTTAATTGTACAGTTAAGTGATAATGACACATCAGAAATTCGTTATGGTTTAGTGCGTATTCCTCGTATGCTTCCACGTTTTGTTGAACTTAATAACGGGGTTTATGTCCCAATTGAAACTCTTGTTGCTGAGCATATTACTGATTTATTTCCAGGCTTTAGCCTTATTAAGTATTCTGCTTTTAGAGTCACTCGAAACGCTGACCTTACCATTGAGGAAGAAGAAGCTGATGACTTTATGGAAATTTTGGAAGAAGGCCTTAGACTTCGTAAACGTGGTGAAATGGTTAGACTTGAGCTTGGCTCACACGCAGATGAAGACCTCATCAACTTTTTTAATCGTCATACAAATGTATTTAAAGAAGATATTTATTACTTTTCTTCATGGTTAAACCTTGGTTCTTTATGGCAAATTGTAGGGAATAAGAACTTTGCACATCTATTGTTAGCCCCTTATAAACCAAGGAATTTACCTCCTTTTGATAGCAATGACAATATCTTTTCTATCTTAGATAAACAAGACATTATCTTGTACCACCCTTATGAAAGTTTTGATCCTATTACTAGACTTATTCAACAAGCGTCTAAAGATCCTGATGTTTTTGCTATTAAAATGACACTTTATAGAGCAGGCGCAAATTCTCCTATTGTTAACGCCCTTACTTCAGCAGCTGAGTCAGGTAAACAGGTTACGGTTATGGTCGAACTTAAGGCACGTTTTGATGAAGAAAACAACCTTATTTGGGCAAAGCAACTTGAACAATCAGGAGCTCATGTTATCTTTGGTATTAAAGGATTTAAGGTTCACGCTAAGGCTGCCTTAGTTACTAAACGCGTAGGCGATACACTTAAACAATATGCTCATATTGGGACGGGTAACTATAATGCCACTACTGCTAAGATTTATACTGACATTTCTTATCTAACCTCAAATGAGACCATCACTAATGACGTAACACGTTTCTTTCACTTTTTAACAGGGTTTTCTAAAAAAGGAAAGTTAAACACCTTATATATGGCGCCAACACAAATGAAGCCAAAACTTTTGTCTATGATTCAAAATGAGGCAAAAATGAAAGAAGAAGGCCGTATTATTGTTAAGGTAAACTCTTTAGTTGATGAAGATGTTATCCGCGCTCTATACAAGGCTTCTCAAGCAGGCACAAAGATAGAACTTATTGTTCGTGGAATTTGTTGTTTACGTCCAGGCATTGTTGGTCTTAGTGAAAATATTCGTGTTGTTTCTATCATTGGAAAATACCTTGAACATTCTCGCATGTTTTATTTTCAACATGCTAGTCCTCAACTTTATATTTCTAGTGCAGATTGGATGCCAAGAAACTTAATCCGTCGTATCGAACTACTTACGGGAATTTCTAATGAAAAGGTTGCAGGAAAACTCCTTCAAATCTTATTGCTTCAATGTAATGATAATGTATTATCCTATGAACTTATGAATGATGGTGGATATGTTAAGGTCCCAACAGATTCAGCCAGAACTATAAACAACCAGCGTCTTATAGAAACACATATAGAAAAGATTCATAAGGCAGCGAAAAAAGAAAGCCCAAATTATGTTCAACAAATGGCTTCTCGTTTATACAAAGAAAGCTAAAAAGACAAAGCCTTTATAGTGAGATATGACTTATACGTTTAAACATGGATAGCACATTCTTCTGACCTTGGGGGAAATATACCTCACCTTAAGAAATTCTTCTTGAGGAAGGATTTTAGTGAGTAAAGTAGTAAAATAAGGATACTAATATGACTTATACCTTTAAAAAATGGTCTCCAATACTTGGTGATAAAACATGGATAGCTCCTTCTGCTGATGTTGTCGGAAATGTCACAATGGGAAAAGATGTTGCCATCTGGTTTGGATGTGTAGTTAGAGGAGATGTTCATTATATTAGTATTGGAGATAGAACCAATATCCAAGACCTTAGTATGATACATGTTACGCATTATAAGAAAGAAGATATGAGTGATGGAAATCCTACTATTATTGGAAATGATGTAACCGTAGGACATAGAGTAATGATGCACGGTTGCACTATTGAAGATGCCTGTCTTATTGGAATGTCTGCTACTATCTTAGATGGGGCAGTCATTGGAAAAGAGTCTATTGTGGGAGCAGGTTCTCTTGTGACTAAAAATAAGGTCTTCCCTCCGCGTTCATTAATCATGGGAAGTCCGGCTAAAGTTGTTAGAGAATTAACAAATAAAGAAGTAGAAGAATTGTATGCTTCTGCTTCTAGGTATGTCGAGTTTAAAGAAGACTACCGCTTAAATTAAAAATGAAGCACTAAAAATAGAAACTAGAAGCCAAGATTTCTCCCTAAGAAGTTTTTCCTTCTTTCTTGTTTTTTCATGCTTCATTTATTTTTCCAAAGGAAATCTTTAATGGATTTATTTTTTATAGCCGATGTCATTGGAATAATTGCCTTTGCTATTAGTGGATATCTTGTGGGAATCCGAAATAATCTTGACCTATTAGGGATATTAATTTCTTCTTTTCTAACGGCTTTAGGTGGGGGAATTGTTCGTGATGTTATCTTAAACAGCACACCCTTTACCTTTAGAGAATATTACCCTGCCTCTACAGTTTTAATTGTTCTGGCCTTAGCCATTATCTTTAAGTTATATGAGAAGCAAGACGTTGAGCGTAAGCTAATCTTTGTTATCTCAGATACCATCGGCTTAGTCGCCTTTAGTATCACAGGTGCCCTCCTCGCACTTGAAGCAAATTTCAATATCTTTGGAGTTGTTATATTAAGTTTTCTTACTGCTGTTGGAGGAGGTCTAACTCGTGATATCTTGATTAATAAGATACCAGCCGTCCTTGTTACTGACTTTTACGGCTCTATTGCCCTTCTTGTTGCGCTACTGCTATTTTCTTGTAATGCATTAGGCTTTCTTAATGAACTTTCTATCATACTTATTGCTACTTCTGCTATTGCACTTAGACTACTTGCCTACTTTAAAGGATGGCGTCTTCCAAAAATAGGTCAGGATTAACCGGCTCACCCCCAAGATATACACTCCAATGAAGATGAGGGCCTGTGGCTCTTCCTGTTGAGCCAACCTCACCTATAAACTCACCTTGTCTTACCCAGTCCCCATCTTCTTTTAGATATTTAGACAAATGCGAATAAGCTGTCATTAAACCTTGACCATGGTCAATAATCATCAAGTTTCCATTATAAAAAAGATTACCTAAGAGCTTAACAGTTCCTGCCAAGGGAGCCTTGATTTTGTCACCTTTTTTTCCTGAAAGGTCAATTCCTGCATGAGGGTTTTTAGCTACCCCATTAAAAAAACGTTTACGACCAAAATCATGTCGAAGTTTAGAGTCTAAGGGCTTTATCATTTTAAGATTATTGATATAGATTTTTGTATGCTGACCATAAGTATTTTTTTTAAGATTGGATTCTTTTTTAATACGTACTAAGGTTTTATTTGAAGCCCGTACGTACTCTTTATTTTTGACCTGAATATACTGCTTTTCATAATGATCTTCTTGTACATTAACTAAATGAACTTCTACATGTTTTGTAGTTTTAGAAACAAGTCTTATCCCTGAACGTCCTTTGTACAAAGAAATAGGATATAAAACCAACCAGTCTGTTTTATCTTTCATGCAAAATATATTTATTTTTTTATTATCAATAAACATGTCTGGGCATTCTTTAAAATGCAGTTGTAATATTCCACCGGGGGAGTTTTGTATTTTGGGGAAGGCAAATAAAATAAGGGGCATTAGTAAAAA
>DTVI01000069.1 GCA_012963655.1 Sulfurimonas sp. | reverse complement strand
AGGGGTCTATCGCTGGGCCTCGTGTTTTAGAGCATATGGTTGACACAGTCTTATATTTTGAGGGGGATTCTTCTCAAGAATTAAGAATATTAAGAGGCTTTAAAAATCGTTTTGGCCCTACTTCTGAAATCGGTGTTTTTGAGATGAAGGAAGAAGGTCTTATTTCTGCTAAAAATATATCATCTCGTTTTTTCTCAAAAACAAATGCCCAACCTGGTTCAGCACTCACCGTTATTATGGAAGGTTCACGACCTATCATCTTAGAAGTACAAGCCTTAGTATCAGAGTCTCACGCACCCAATCCAAAACGTCAAGCCACAGGTTTTGAAAATAATAGACTTAATATGCTCTTAGCTCTACTTGAGAGGAAACTAGAAATTCCTCTCAAGCAATATGATGTATTCATAAATATCACTGGCGGAATTAAAATCACAGAAACATCCGCTGACCTTGCCATACTAGCTGCCATCATCAGTAGTTTTAGAAACCGAGCTATTTCCAAAGAAACCATTTTTATAGGAGAAGTTTCTTTAGTAGGAGATGTAAGAGAGGTTTATCAACTCGACCCAAGACTAAAAGAATCTGCCTTACATAAGTTTTCAAAGGTACTACTAGCCAAAAAACCTACTGATACCTTTGGCCTAAAATGTTATGAGGTAAATGAAGTTTCAAAACTCATTGATTGGATGTGAGTTCGGAAAAATGAACGCCTACTGCTGGGCGTTCATCCGAACGAAACCGTAGATGTTGTGCCATAGGCACCATTTAAGGCTTAACATAAATAGATTTTACTAAGAGAAATATTCTGCAAGATTTTTTCCCTTAGGTATCGTGACTTAAAACGAAACCCTAGGTATTGGACCAAAGGTACTACCCAAGGCTTTACATAACTATAAAAGTAAAGCTTTTACCTCTTTGAATAAATCCCTCTTCTAGGTCTGACGCAAACGATACTGCAAGTCTTCTAAAAAAACTTAAAATTAATGTCATTAATTCAAAGTATAATAATAAGTATTTCCTATAAATACTGCCAATATTCACCATTAGCCCTATAACAAAAACACTCAAAATATATAAACTTTAAATGATTGAGAACAACTACATAAATTAATAACTCAAATTCTGTATTTCTCTAGTATAATCCAAGTATAACAGTATAAGAACTGCCCTTATGTATAGATACAGGTATAGTTTTTGAAGAAATTATGAAAAACTTATTATGAAAGAGAGTGGCTAAATATTTTCTGATTTAGCTTTACTATATTTTCACTTTTCACTGGTTAACTTACACTTAAATGCCTTAATATTCACGATTTTTAGATATTAGGCTAGGTCTTAGAAAAGAAATCATTTATAAAACTTCTAAATAAGATTTTATAAAATTTTATTCTTTGCTATAATACAAATAATTAAATCTACCCTAGGAGTCCTTAAATGGCTGAAGAAGAAAATACAGAAGAAAATACAGAAGAAACTGGTGCACCAAAGAAGTCTAATAATATTGTTTTAATTGTAATAGCCGTTGTTCTTGTTCTCGTTTTGGCTATTGTTGGTTTTGTTGTTGTCATGCTAGCAGGAGATGATTCACAACAAGGATCTCAAAATCCTCAAAGTATGCAATCGGGTACACAAAAGCCAATAAAACTTATGGAGTCTATGGACGTGGGACCGATGTTCCCCTTAGATACTTTTACTGTAAACCTACTCAGTGATAGCGGTAGACGTTACTTAAAAGTGCAAATGAATTTAGAACTTGATGATGATGATTTGGCTCCTGAACTTGAGACTAAGACGGCTGTTGTAAGAGATGTCGTTATTCGCCTTTTATCTTCTAAAACATTAGAAGAGATTTCTACTTCTAAGGGAAAACTGAAGCTTAAAGAACAAATGGTTAATCAAATCAACCTTCGTTTGCGCGATGGATACCTTAAAAACATCTATTTTACAGAATTTGTAGTCCAATAATTGATTGGAATAGACCTTATAAAAGTTGAAAGAATGAAGGGCTCTATAGAGCGCTTCGGTGAAAAATTTCTACTGCGTTTTTTATCCCCTGAAGAAATTATACTTATTAAAAATCACAAGACAGCTGCTGGGTTTTGGGCAGCTAAAGAAGCGTGTTCTAAGGCATTAGGATGTGGTATTGGGAAAGAATGTAGTTTTCATGACATAAAGCTTACTAAGACAGCTAAAGGCGCTCCTGTTATTACTCTAGCACATGAGCTTTTAAAGTCTTATAGTATCTCAGACATGTCTGTTTCTATCACCCATGATGGAGACTACGCGATGGCTGTAGTTGCGATTGAGAAGACTAAAGTCTAATCAACCACCACCTACAAAGTCAAGTAATTCTATCTTATCCCCATCATTTAAAAGATGCTCATTCCATACATCTTGTTTAACAATATTCATATTAACCGCTGCTGCCATTACCTTATCCGCTATACCTAAGTCATTCATCATTTCTAGAAGATGAATCTGCTTTTCATACTCTTTTGTCTCGCCATTTACAACTAATGTTATCATTTTTTTCTT
>DTVI01000068.1:1870-2539 GCA_012963655.1 Sulfurimonas sp. | reverse complement strand
TATTTCCTGTCAACGACAATTAGAATTCCCTTTGCAGGGGGCTAAATGGAAGGAAGCCCGTAGGGCGACTGTAATTTAGCCCTGCCTCGATCTTCCTGGTTCTCCTGGAGCTTCTCCCAACGACAATTATTTTTCCCGTTTTCTGTGTAAAGTTTTTTGACTGATTTTCATCCTGTTTCGGGTATGGCTTCTCCTTTCTTTCGACTTTTGGCTTTTTCGACTCGATAACTGGTGATGTTGAGCTCCAGAATCACACTATGATGCACCAGCCGGTCTATCGCTGCTGCTGTCGTCATCGGGTCTTTGAATATCTGTTCCCATTTGGAAAGCGGCAGGTTGCTACTTAACATCACGCTTCCTCTTTCATAACGTTCGGCCAACAGCAGTTGTTGAACGAGAAGAGCGCTGGTAGAAAAATAAACTCTCCGACCTTGCAATACCGCCTCCTGGCCGATGGCGCATAATAGATGTGTCTTTCCGCTACCCGGGTTGCCGAACGCCAGAATATTTTCCCGTTTATCGAGGAATCCGCCTTCAAGAAGGTTGCGCACTTGCTGGATGACCTTCTTTGGCAAGCGCGTAAGATCGAAGGTTTCCAGGTTCTTTTCCAGCGGCAATCTCGATTCGCGCAATGACCTCGCGATCCGGTTATTACGGCGGGTCTGGCAT
>DTVI01000068.1:1150-1860 GCA_012963655.1 Sulfurimonas sp. | reverse complement strand
TTTCTGTGTAAAGTTTTTTGACTGATTTTCATCCTGTTTCGGGTCTGGCATTCTTGTTCCATCAGCTCAAACAAAAAGTGCTGATGACTCAAGGATTCCTTCTCCGCTTGCTTTGAAAAGTCCGGATACATGCCTCGCACCGTTGGCAGATGCAATTCTTTTAAATAGCCGTCCAATCCTGTTTCGAGTTCGCTTTTCATGACCTCGCCTCCTGAAACTCTAATAGCGTGTCATAGGCTAACAGGTTAACCGCATCGATCTTGATCTCTCTCGCTGAAAATGGCTTCACCAGCGAAACCAACTGGGCTCTTACGGATTCAAGATTGACCGCCTTTTCTTCGTTGATCAACGTCCGCAATGCTTCGTCCACCTCCGCTTCGGTTTCTTTTGCCGCCAACAAAAGTATCTGCAGGTATTCCCTGTCAGCACGAGCGGGATGACGTTCTTTCAAATCGTCGTAAGCCATGCGGAAGCGGCTCGTCGGAAACAGGTCGTCGCGATACTTATAGTTTGCGAACGCTCCCGGCTTGCGCTCCAGCCAGTCGATGATGTGACGGTAGTCCACTCTGTGCCTGCTTTCACCACGGATTCGGGGAAGTGTCTCCACTTGCTTTTGACCGTACCAGATTTCCAAGCGCTCGGCGTAGAGCCGCGCTTCCACTTGTTCTTTGATCAAACGACTCGGAACTGAATAGGTGTTGCCGCGAACC
>DTVI01000068.1:0-1140 GCA_012963655.1 Sulfurimonas sp. | reverse complement strand
CAAGCATTGGAACAATCGTTGCTGTTGCGGAATAGCCGCGAACCCGGATCGTGCTCAAAGGACCCACTCGAACCTGCAAACGCTGGCAAGCGCTCAGACTTTTGGAAGGCAGAGGTTTTAATTTCTCCAACTCTTCCCCTAACCGCTTACACCGGTTAGCGTTGAGCTGCTCAAACAAACTCCGTATAAAATCGGCATACTCTTCGCGACTGCTAAAATCGCGGCTATTCCGCAACAGCAACGATTGTTCCAATGCTTGCCTGAAACGATAATGACTTTGCTCAACGTCTCCATTCTCGTTGGCCTTGCCTGCCTGAATCTTGCGACCCTTCAAACCGTAATGGTTCAGTAGCCATTGATACCTTGGCGTGAACTCCTCTGGCTGACCCAGGTGATGAACCGCCGCGCTTAACCGATCCGTTTGATGTTCCAGAGGGACGCCGCCCAAAATAAAAAGAGCGTTTTGTACCCCCTCACTCAAGCTTTCGAAGCTTTCCGAAAAACAGATCGTCCCCGTTTCCCAATTCGAGTAGGTCAATACAAAATGGTAAAGAAGATGATCGAAACGAGCCCCCGAGATAGTTACCCCCAATCTCGATAGACTGCAAAAATCCGACTCGGCAAGAACACCCGGATGATGGACCTGTGGAAAATAGACCTCCCTGGAAGGGCCTTTCAAAGCACGCCAACGCTTGACCTTACGTTGAAAAGTCCGCAACTGACCGTCCGGAAAATCTCCAGGATAGCGGCGCTGAAGATCATAAAACAACGTTTTCGCCTGCAACCCAGGGTTCAAGTCCAACTGATTTTCAATCTCGTCCCAAACCTTCAAAAAAGGATCCGGGCGCGTCCGCCAATCGTGCGGCTCGCTGCACTCACTTGGCAACTTGCTGATCCTCAAATACTTACGGGACGTTTTCTCGCTCATCCCGCTTTTTAACGATGCCTGTTTTAACGTTTTCCCTTTTTGCTTCAATTTCATTAAATACCTCACTTGCTGATCACTGACCATCCGAGCCTCCTTTTATCGGTTCTCTCGGATCATCTGATTTTAGGATCAAAAAAAGGGAATTTTAATTGTCGCTGAAAATTACTTCTAATTGTCGCTCATCACGCGTCCACAAAAGTAAAAACTTCACT
>DTVI01000067.1:8301-10125 GCA_012963655.1 Sulfurimonas sp. | reverse complement strand
ACATGAGGGCTTAAATACCGATTATATGGTATTACTCTTAAAATATTTTTTATTAAGAATCTATAATATAAACAATAGGTTTTAAGAATTATAATAAGACATGGAAATTGATTACAACGAAGAAAATATCTTTTTTATCTTAACGTCTAACTCCTGGGATAGCCGTAAGGGTCAGAAGATGGTCTTTCTAAAAAATCGATATTATGTGTATGATGATGAACATCTTCTTCTTGATGGAGGTATAGTTTCGTATGATCAAGACTCAAAGACGATGAAAATAAGAAATGAAGACCTAAGAGGAGAGATCTGTCTTAGTCTAAAAGATAAAAATATCTTACATCTTAAGGGCTGGGTCCTTTCTAAGTCTGCAGGCCATATCATCATTGATACTCTTTTATATAAATATGATAAAAAGTTAAGAGCTCCCTTATCTCGAGTAGCTAGAGTTGAAAGATATCTTAGACCTAATGAAATATATGAAAACTTGCTTAATGAAAAAAAGATAGACAAGTATTTTCTATTTCTCAATCAAGAGAAGTATATATCCGTTTATCAAAAATATATTTTATAGACTATGAAAATGATATCCTTCAAGGAATTAGCTTTTACTTTTCACGTGCGGTACTTTGTGATAGCTTGTATGAAGAACTTTATATGTTTATTATGGCTATGAAAATGGCCTATACAAATGGATATATAAACAAAGATGAAATGGGTTTGTTTATAAATGAGGTGAAAAATAGACTTGTAAATACTTATGCACACAGACCCTCTAGTATCTCTATACACATTATAAATGCATGTCTTTTATATTTTAAAATCGATTCAGAAGAACTTCCAAGTGTTCAGGAATGTGCAAAGTGTTTAGAAAATAATGACGTGTATGTGCAAAAAGAATATGCCCATTATTTGAGTCTTATGGGAAAAAGAGTTAAAGAGGTTGAAGGTGATATATATAAAAAGCTTTTGAGCTTTTATGAAGATATATTTTATGATTTTAAAGATAAACTAATATCTAAAAGCGAAGATAGAACTATCTTACACAAGGTCTTTTCTGAGTACAGTATGCAGTTCTCTTTGTTACAAGCCCTTGGTGAGTGTCAAAGTAAAAAAGAAGATGTACATCTTTTCCTTTTCTTTTTAGTTTCAAGTCCTGATGAGAGCATGCAGACCTTGGCAAAAGAAGCACTTGCTAAATGTAAGGACAAGGCACTTTCTACCTTTGAAAAGTTTCTTCTCAAAGATAACTATTTAGAAGATAGCTAATACTACTTTTGTTCTTATATCTATAGGAGGTTTAGATGAGGGTGTTGATACTTGGTTCAGGAAATATTGGTTCTACTATTGCACTCTTTCTTCATAATAGTGAAGATTATGAGGTGTGTTTAGCCTCTCGTCATGTTAAACCTAATCCCTTATATAGAACTCTAAAAATAGATGTTGATAAAGATGACCTTGAAAGTACTTTGGGTGAGTATAAGATTGTTATTTCTGCTTTGTCTTATTACCAAAATGTCAGAGTTTCTAAGGCTGCTTTAAAGACAGGTGTCTCATATTTTGACTTGACTGAAGACAGAGTAACAACACAAGAAATTATTAATATAGGGTCTAAGGCGAAGGAAGGACAGGTCTTTATGCCTCAATGTGGTCTTGCTCCTGGTTTTATTGCCATACTCGGATATGGTTTATCTCGACAGTTTGATGAGATACGCTCCATCAAGATGAGAGTAGGTGCCTTACCCTTATATCCTACTAATCAACTAAAATATAATCTTTCCTGTCTATCCTGAGAATATCCTTCCCCTTGACGCTGTAAACTTAAGT
>DTVI01000067.1:0-8291 GCA_012963655.1 Sulfurimonas sp. | reverse complement strand
GATAAATGAATACTGCAATGAGTGTGAAATCATATATCATGGAGATAAAATCAATGTATTAGCCTTAGAGGGGATGGAACATTTTTCCTTAGATGGGGTTGAGTATGAAGCCTTTAACACCTCTGGTGGCTTGGGAACGCTTTGTGAGACTCTAAAAGGTTCAGTAGAAGAGATGTCTTATAAGACCGTAAGGTATAAGGGACATAGGTATCTTCTTGATTTTTTACTTAATGGTCTTAGGTTTAGAGAAAAAAAAGATGTGTTAAAAGAGATTTTTGAGAGCTCCATTCCCGCAAGTACTCAAGATGTTGTTTTGATATTTTGTTCTGTAAGTGGATGGATAGAAGGAAAACTCAAACAGATCTCATATGCTAAAAAGCTGTATCATCAGAAAATATACGGGAAAGAACTCTCTGCTATTGAGATTTCAACGGCAGCAGGTTTATGTACGGCAGTTGATTTGTTTAGAACCAAGAAGCTTGGAACTAAAGGTTTTATCAGACAAGAAGACATAAGCTTGGAAGACTTTTTAGACAACAGGTTTGGACGATTTTATAAAGAAGCTTCATCTTTAGGAAGTATAATGCAGGAGTTATCATGAGAAACATCTATGAGAAGAGTTTTCACACCTTATTAGAACTGGACAAACAACATAAAAATGGGTTTTACCCTTCTTTATGTATAGGGGAGAATGTAGAATATTCTCAGGGTGAAAAAATTTATGTACATTCACCTATAGACTCTGAGCTGGTTGCTGAGTTTAGAGCCAGTGAACCTGAGTACCTAGATAGAGCAGTGGGTGTTATGAAGGAAAGCTTTAAGGTATGGAGAGAGATTCCTGCACCTAAAAGAGGTGAGCTTGTGAGACTTATTGGAAATCAAGTCAGAGAGCATAAAGAAGCTCTTGCCTATATAATCACATTAGAAACAGGAAAAATATACCAAGAAGCTCTTGGCGAGGTCCAAGAATGGATAGATATTTGTGATTACGCAGTAGGACTTTCAAGACAACTTTTTGGTCTAACCATGAGCTCTGAAAGACCAAGCCATAGGATGATGGAACAATGGCATCCCTTAGGTGTTGTAGGTGTAATCTCAGCTTTTAATTTTCCTATGGCTGTATGGGCATGGAACGCGATGATAGCTCTGGTATGTGGAAATACTATTGTTTGGAAGCCTTCTACACGTACACTTTTATCTTCTATAGCTGTTCATGATATGGTGATTAAGGCATTAAAACAGATGCCTGAACTTCCCTCAGATATTGTCTCTTTAATTATTGGTAAAAATGATTTAGGACTTGCAATGGCTGAGAATAAAGATATTAACCTTCTTTCTGCAACAGGTTCTGTAAAGATGGGCAAAACCTTAGCTCCTTTAGTCGCCTCAAGACTAGGAAAGTCACTTTTTGAGCTTGGAGGTAACTCCGCTATGATTCTAACTCCTTCTGCAAATTTTGATATGGCTATGGAAGCTATACTCTTTTCTGCTCTTGGCACGAGTGGACAAAGATGTACCACTTTAAGACGTCTTATTGTTCATAAGGATATTGAAAAATTGGTGCTGTCTACCCTTATTCAAAAATATAAGCAGGTAGACATTGGTGATCCCTTGGATGAGAACGTGTTTATGGGACCCATTATTAATGAGAAGGCTTATATGAATATGCAAAAGGCACTAGAGCTTATTAAAGAGCAGGGTGGTGAGGTGATTTATGGGGGTGAACGCATTGTCTTCAAAGGTTTTGAACATGGCTATTATGTACGGCCTGCCTTAGTCCTTGTAGACTCAATGATACCTATTATGATGCAAGAAACCTTTGCCCCTATTCTTTATATCAGGAGCTATAGCTCTATTGATGAGGCTATTACTTATCAAAACTCTGTTCCTCAAGGTCTTAGTTCTTCTATCTTTACTGCGGACATAAATGAAGCAGAAAGATTTTTATCAGCCATGGGTTCAGACTGCGGCATAGCTAATGTAAATATAGGAACCTCAGGGGCTGAAATAGGAGGCGCCTTTGGTGGAGAAAAAGATACAGGTGGGGGAAGGGAATCAGGTTCAGATGCTTGGAAGGCTTATATGAGGAGATCTACAAATACCATTAATTATGGAGATAAGATGCCTTTGTCTCAAGGTATTAAACTGCCAAGGGGTAAGGAATGATGCATAAGTATATATACTTAACTTCACACTAATATTGAAAAATATAATGCAAAAAACTCAAACACTGTCTTTCAGTAAAAATTAGGATTTTTTCTTCTACACTTAAGTTTACAGCGTCAAGGGGAAGGATATTCTCAGGATAGACAGGAATATTTGTACATAATGTGCATTAGATACATGAGTTAGTAGCCTTTTTAGGTATCTTAGGTGGCTTTGTGTTAGGCCTTTAAAAGCTCTTTATGAAATTAAAGAAGACTTTCTAAGTCTTGTAAGCCTTGTATAAAATGTTTAGCCTGGGTAAAATCATGATTTACAGTAAAGTTATTATGTACGATAACACAGTCTATGCCTGCGTTATGAGCAGACATCAAACCTCTTTGAGAATCTTCAACAACGATCGCCTCACTCTTTTTACCTTTAAAATAGTCTAAGCCTTTTAAATAAGGATCTGGATGAGGTTTTGAACGGGCATATTCCCCACTACAAAAGACAAAGTCCATGTTTGTTGTAATACCTGTATTTTTATGAATAAGTTCAAAATCAATCCTACGAGATGAGGTTACTATTCCCATCCTATATTTTTCACTAAGAGCGGATAAGATGTCATTTACACCTTTTATTTCTATATCTTCTGTTTTTATATAGTGTTGATATAAGGTATTTCTCTTATCTCTGGCTTCTTCTATCTTTTGATAATCAAAACCTGCTTCTTCAGCTAATATAAAAGCACTTTGACCCTGAACCATTATCTCAAGGTATCTTTCTTGGCTTAGTTCAAGACCCATCTCTTTTAGGACTTCTACATTTGATTTAAAATACCATTTTTCAGTCTCTACTAAGACCCCATCATTATCAAATAAAATATATTTTTTCATAAATGAATTATATCAAATTAAAAGACCTTAGATAGGAAGTTTTTAATTCACTTAAACTAATTATATTTTTAAATATTTTTTTATATTTAATATCTTATCTTATCTTATCTATAAAAGGTGTCTTATGAAATACATATTGCTAATGGTCTTAATATTTTCAGGTGTTGTTTTAGCTAAGCCAAGCTTTAAAGAACAAAAAGTCATTCAAAAAATAGGGAAAGCCTAGGTGCTAATATGTCTTTTTCACAAGAAATAAATAGTGAGAATATCGAAAGAACCTGTTTAAAAAGTGTAAAAGTAGTGGCCTTTTCTCTTGAAAAAACAGTTGAAGTTGAATCTATAGCAGCAGCCTACTGTATATCACAATGGAAAAGTCTTCAATAAAAATTTTCTTATAATGCTATTGAACTGGAAAAATTTGTAGACTTTGAATAATATCATCTATACCTAAACCTGGTTTTTCACATAGGTTAATACGGTCTTTTATAAGATAAAAAGGCTCTAACAAAGGATGTTCTTTTAAGTATAAGGGAGAGTCCAGGTCTGCCATTTGAACATTATCTTGGGATAAGCCAAAATGTACAGCCGCAAGTAAGGATATCGGTCCTTCTAGCATAGAACCTATCATGCAAGACTTCCTAAACTCTTGGGCTAATGAAGCCATTTTGAGTGCTTCAAAGATACCCCCACATTTCATAAGCTTAATATTTAAAAGGTCAATAGCATCTTCTTCTAAAAGTAACTGAGCATCTGCAAGACTAAACAAAGATTCATCAGCTAAAACAGGGATGATATTTTTGTCTTTTAATGTCTTCATAGAAATAATATCGTCTGCACTAAAGGGTTGTTCAATACATTCAATATTGTTAATTTGTATCTTTGAAAGCATATCTAAGCAGCCTGTCAAGCTAAGGGCTTGATTAGGATCTAGTCTTAATTTAATATGAGAAGGAAGCACAGAATTTATATATTCTAGCCTTTGAATATTTTTCTCAAGGTCTGAATCAAGTTTTATTTTTAAAATATCAAAGCCTAGGTTTATGGCTTTTTGTGTTTCTTCTTGCATGATAATAGGCTCATTAACAGAGATAGTGATATCTGTTTGTAAGGATGAAGTTTTAGCACCCAGGTATTTATGTAAGCTAAGTCCTTGTGTCTTAGATAAGATGTCATATATGGCCATATCCACACAGGCCTTTGTTTCAGGTGATATGTTAAGGGCATGAAGGCTTGTGAAAATATATTTTTCTATAAGTTTTTTATTTATTAATAAAGGAAAAATTTCTTCTTCTAAGTCTTTTAAAATATCTTCATTTTTTGTACCTGTGATAGCCGTAACCGCGCAAGCTTCGCCATATCCAACATAAGTAGAGTCTGTATGTATCTTGATGATAATGTCATTAACTTCATCTACACGTCTTAAAGCCGTAATAAAAGGTTTTTTAAGGCCTATATCTAGTCTTTGTATTTCAATCTGTGTTATTTTCATACTATCCACCTTAAGACCTGAGCTAAAAACAGGGCAATAAAAGTACCTAAAATATATCCAAGGCTTGCCATTAAAACACCAATGCCAACTAAGCTTTGAGAATATGCAGCTGAAAGGATAGGTGCAGAGGCTATTCCTCCTATATTTGCCAAGGACGCCACACTTATACTAAATAAATCAAGTTTAAATAACTTTGCAAACGCAAACATCAATAAGGCATGAATAAGTAAGATAAATAAGCCTAAGAATAAGTAGCTAAGAAGCTCAAAGTTAAAATGGATTTCAGCTCTAGAAGCAATAAGTGCAATGAGTAGATATAGCATGGCATTTGCTGTTGCCTGAAGACCTTTTATCTTGGCTAAGGGTGAAAAGGAAAAGACTATGCCCAAGAAGGTTGCAAGAAGAACTGACCAGGTTGTAGCTGAAGAGAATAAGGCCTTAGATAAGTAAATGCCTAAGACCTGAGTAAATAAAGACACAACTAAGGCAGAAGCAATAAGGTAAGCATATGTTTTATAAGAAAAGTGCAGGGTACACTTGTAAGAAAGCTCTACATCTTGGGCAGGATTACTTGCTTTTGTAAAATGGTTAAACTTAGAAGCTAAAGGGACAAGAAGAAGTAAAAGCATTACCCATAAGCTATAATCAACAGAATCAATTAGCATAGTAATACCAATGGCTGATTCAGAACTATTTATGGCAGAAGATACGGCAAGCATATTGGCAGTTCCGCCCATCCAAGAACCTGCAAGAGGGGCAAAAATCTCTATGTCTGTGTAAGGTAAGGCAAATAAAATGAAACTAAGTATAAAGGCAATAAAAAGACTAAGACTCGCCAATAAAAAACTTAAAAGCATTTTTGGACCAAGTTTAAGAAGCTGAGTTGTTTTATTAGGAAGTAACATTAAAAACAGCATAGAAGGTAATAAGTTACTTTTTAAGAGGGAATATGACTGGCTAATAGCCTCATTCTTTTCAAATAAACCGTTTGAACTTAGAATCATAATACTCATATACAAAATAACAATGGGAGGTAGGTAGGAAAGGGCTTTAAATTCTTTTTTTGCTAAGTATAAGGCTAGACTAGAAAAAAGTGCCAAAAGAAGAAGATATACACTAGAAGATGCAATCATTATTTAGCCTTTAAACAAGACTTGAAACTTGGAAATTCAGAACGTAACTTACTCATGAAGGTATCTCCAGGATCATATTTTGTAGTTTGATAATTTTTGTCTTTTTCTAACCAAAATTCAAGGTCTTGACATTGGGTATATTCATGATGACCAATCAAATATTTAAGGCTTTTATACTTAGCCTTTAGATATGAAATAAGATCAATATTAGCTTGAAGTTGAGCAGAAGTAAGGTTGTTAAGGTTCTTTTCACCCCCTACATTTTCAATACCAATGGCGTTATAATTAAGACCAATAACATGTCTGGCCATAATGTTTTCTGGCATTAAACGGTATATCTTACCTTGTCTACTTATAAGAAAGTGAGAAGATACATTAAGAGTAGAAGCCTTAGCTAAATAGGGTCTATCTAGTGGTAGGCTAGAATCTTTAAAGTGATTAAAGGACTTATTAAAATCATTTTCAGCTGTCCAGTGTATGACAATAAGACGGGGTGTTATATTAATGTTTTTCACCTCTAGCCCATAATGCTTAGATATATATTTTTGAGCTAAATAAATACGTTCTTTATCAAAGGTAATAGGCTTATCTATAATAACAAGAGCATACAGCTTAAGGGCTAAAAAAAGAAAAAGAAAGACCTTCATAAACTCGCCTTAATGATGATTTTGGAAATTTCTGAAGGTGCAAGTACACGAATAGGAGGACCCCAATATCCTGCTCCTCGACTTACAAAGATTTGTTGTTTAGGAGTATGCTGATAAAGGCCTGCTAAATAAGGCTGGTCTATCATCACTAAAAGACCAAAGGGAAAGATTTGTCCACCATGTGTATGTCCTGAAAGCATTAAGTCACAAGGGTACTTTTTAAGGCGTAAAATACTTTTAGGTTGATGGGCTAATACGATACTAGGAAGGTTTTCATCTATGCCCATATAAGCCTTATCTACATCCATCAGATATTCTCCAATTCTTTCGCCAATAATATCGGTAAAACCTATAAGGTTAAAGCTTGCTTTTTTGTCTTTAATTAAGATGTTTTCATTAAGTAAAACCTTAATACCTAAGTGTCTAATATATTCTATTGTTTGGCTTGCTCCATGAAAATATTCATGATTTCCCAAGATAAAATAAGTGGGTGCTGATATCTCTTTTAAGGGTAGTAAATCTTCTTTTATCTTACTAATATCATAATCAATTAAATCACCAGTAATCACAACTATATCAGGGTTTTGCTCATTTGTTCTTTGTACTAAGTCTTGTACAAAAGATTTTTGAATTGTACGTCCGATATGCACATCTGAGAGCTGAATAATCACATAATTGTTCTTGCTAAAACCTTTTATATTAACGTTTATAGTATTTAATATAGGTTTAGAATAACCACCCTTTAAGCCCTTAAATAGGTAAGAAAAGGCAAGAATAAGCATGGTCGTATCAAACATAATCTTGATAAACTTTCGGCGACTTTTTTTATAAGGAATTTTCTTGAAGGCATAAAGGTTAAGCTCATATATTACGGTAATAATAAAGAGTGAAAAGGTGATACCAATACAAGAGGCTATAAGATAATATAAAAGGGAATTATAGACTAAAGACTGGGTTCTAGCTTCTAAAATACATAAACTTTCACCTATCATAAGAACAGAAGGAATGATAAAGGCATTAGAATTAAGAGGGTGACTTAGTCTTTTGAAAAAACGTTTATATATGAAAAAATTTAAGACGGCCATACTTAGCAAAAAGGCAATAAAAAAAGGAGAAAGGCTCATATTAAAGTGTACCTTATTTCCTCATGCTTTAAAAAATCAGTAAAGACTTTAAAGCTTGTGTTTAAGACTTCGTGATCCTTAGAAGATAAAGAAAACTCAACACGTGAACCTGTATCCGTGATCATAGGTAGACTAGAGAGTTCTATCTTTTTATCAAGGTTTATCATAAGTCCTTGAATTTTCCCCTCTCCACACTCAGCAATAAAACCTTTAGTATAGATGTTTAAGGCAGGGGGCAAGAAAGTGTTAACAATTTCATCTATCATGGGTCTGGCCATCTCAGGAAAGCCAGGCATAAAGAAAAAACGCTCATCCAGCTGAAAACCTGACATGTTATTGATAGGATTAAAAAGAAGCTCAGCTTGTTTAGGCAGGTCGGACATTTTTATAGGATGAGGGTAGGCTCTTTCTTGAAGTCTGTTGATGATGTCTTTTTCAAAGGTGGGGTGTCTATAAAGCTTAGTATCTGAAAAAACGTTGGCTGAAATTTGTCGTGTAAGATCATCTGGTGTAGAACCTATTCCTCCAAAGCTAAACATAAGAGACTTAGGGTCGTTTTTTATCATGGTGTAGGTATCTTGGATTAAAGAAATATTATCTTTAATAGTTAAGGAAGCAAATAAAGAAAATCCCTTTGATTCTAAGGCCTTAGATAAGTAATCAAAATGTTTATCTTCACGACGGCGATCTAAGATTTCGCTTCCTATAATAACAGCGTAAATATTGGGTTCTTTAATCACTTAGTGTCCTGACATTTAATGCATATATCTTACAGTTTTAAAGCTTATAAAGCAAATTTTCATAATCTTATAACAAAAGTGTTATAAGTTTTCAGAATAAATACTTAAAAAATATAG
>DTVI01000066.1 GCA_012963655.1 Sulfurimonas sp. | reverse complement strand
GGCTCTTAAAACATCTAAGGCCATCTGTCTTGCTCCCTCAACACCTAATGCGTCTAAGTCAAAGAGAAGGGATATTTTCGAGGACTCAGGAAATTTTGGTTGTATTGAAAAACCATAATACAAGTCATCATATTGCCTTTGCAGTCCCATAAAGGCCTTATATGAAATATTTAAATTTAAGTTTACTTTTTTAAAACTTTGAGAATGAAAGGTTTTCATCTTTTTTTGTATTTCATCTGCGTAAATAAGAAGCTTTTTCTTATCATTTTTATATTTATTTGCGAGAAGGGGGAGTAAGGTATCAAGCCCTTGTATATTGTACTTTTTACTAGGAGGGATATAGGTTGCAATGTAAAATACCTTGGCGTCTTCACTTAAGACAGCGTTCAAAGGCCAACCCCCTGAACGTTGTTTTAAAAGCGTAAAAATATTTTGATAATATTTGTCTAAATGAGGAAGTTCTTCTCGGTCTACCTTGATAGAAATATAATCCTTATTCAACAAGACTGCAATATCTTCATTTTCAAAACTTTCCTTGGCCATAACATGACACCAATGACAAGTAGAATACCCAATAGATAAGAAGATAAGCTTATGTTCATTTTTTGCTTTTTGCAAGGTTTCTTCATTCCAAGCATACCAATTCACAGGATTATGAGCATGTTGAGTAAGATAAGGAGAGGTTTCGTGGATAAGTGCATTTGTGTGTTGCGCATTTAAAATACTAAGACATATTAAGGAAAGAAAAAGGAACTTCATAAGGTATCCAATCTATCTATCAATTTTACTCCTATAAAAGGTGAAACTATTCACTTTTTATAGGAGGTGTCCTTATTTCTAAAGAGCTAAAAAGTTAATAACTCTCTTTGCTTCTATTATATCATTATCTATTTCTTTTTTTAAGTCTTCAAAAGACTCAAAAGCTTTGTTCTCACGTATATAATGTAAAAATGATATTTCTACCTTATTTGAAGGGATAACCTCTGTATCTAAGATATGTGTTTCAATAGCAAAGGAACCATCACTGATGTGACGTTTACCAATAAAACTAACCGAAGGATAAAGCCTATCATCATCTAAACGTGTAAGACTAGCATACACCCCTTCTTTAGGAAGCATATATCCCTCAATTTCTAGGTTAAGTGTTGCTACTAGTTTTTCTTTTCCTAAGCCCTGCCCTTTAACAACCTTACCCTTTAATGTATAGTTGTACCCTAAAAAAAGATTAGCACGTTCAAGGTTTCCTACTTCAAGAAATTTGCGAATACTATTAGAATGCACAGCTTCATCATCAAGCTTTACCTCATCTACAATTTTTACTACACCATCAAAGAACTCTTTTAAGTCTTTACCAGAACAAGAACGTTTATGTCCAAAATGAAAATCAAAACCAACTACTATTTTTTTAAGTAAGGGAAAATCATCTTTCAGCTTAGATACAAAGGCTTCACCACTAAGTCCTTTTATATCTTCAAGCTTATAATAAAAAAGTGGATGATGAGTATGGTCTTGTCTATCATTAGAAGGAGTCATATTAGCGTAACCAGTTTCAATGGCCAGTACTGCGCCATTTTCACCTAGTTCATTAAAAAGGTATTGATGGGCTGCATGCATACCATCAAATCCGCCTATGGCAATAGCATCAATTTTTTGTGAAGCAGTAGCAGTATTCAATATTTCCCTCTTTTCCCGTAATAGAAGATGCTTCCATTAGGATCTGTTTCCACCCCATTAGGGCACATTTATCTTCAAACTTTAACATAGAAGCAGATATAGCTTTATTGTCTGTAACAACACCATGCTTATCACGTTTAATGTCTTTACCCACTTCAAATTGGGGTTTAAATAATAATATCATATATTTTGAGCTAAGTGTGTTAATTGCTTCTAAAATATGATGTAAAGAGATAAAAGACACATCACAGGTTATGAGTTCAAAAGGCTTTTCACTGATGAACTCACGAATATCTTGATTTTGGATACTTATAACACGCTCATTTTGTAAAAGCTTTTCATGAAGTTGAGATGATCCTACATCAACAGAAGTTACTGAGGCTACATCATTCATTAAAAGAACTTCCGTAAACCCCCCCGTTGAAGACCCTATATCTAAGGCCCTCATCCCTTTTACATTAAAGGGCAAGAGCGGAAGAAAGTTTTTTAACTTATAAGCAGCTCTTGAAACATATACATATTCGTCATCAAGCTCTATTATCTCATTTGAGACTTTAAAAGAAGGCTTGGTAATAACCTTTTTATTAACACTCACCTTTGAGTCTTTAATAAGTTGTTGTGCCTTATTTCTACTGTCTACTAAATTGTTTTCCACTAAATATTGGTCTAGTCTAATCATAATATTCTTTAGTTGTATTTTATTTGAGATTATACCAATTATATGTTAAAATTTATAAAAATAATTCTAATAAAAAAACTTTTACTTATCTTTATATTTCTTTTTTCTAACTACCCATAGAAATAGTTTATTCCACAACCTTATAAACAAACAATTAAGTGCTCAATATATTACTTTAGATACTAATACTTCTGGGAATGATG
>DTVI01000065.1 GCA_012963655.1 Sulfurimonas sp. | reverse complement strand
GAGGTTCCGTTTTAAGCCGAGTACGTGCCTTGTATCAGAAATAACAAGAACTTTATTTAATAATGCTAATATTTCACCATTAATAAAAAAGGAATAACCATGGCTTACGAACTTATTCACAATGAAAACGAATGTAAATATGAATACCATATAGATGGACATATCGCCTACATCACTTATGATGACCAAGATGGGAATATGCACCTAACTCATACTATCGTTCCTGAAGAACTTGCAGGCAAAGGCTTAGCAAGAACACTTTTAGAAGATGTTTTAGAGCAGATAAAAAAAGCGGGGAAAAAATCGGTTTCTAAATGTTCATATATCGTGAAATATGAAGAAAAGCATCCTGAACTTAGCGAGCTATTTACCAAATAATTAAGAGCTGTTTCTTGAAACAGCCTCTTTTTTTAACTAAGACACTTCTTTTCCCCCGATTAGCACCTACCTTTGCTATAATTGCATTATTAAAAGAGTTTAAAAATAATAAAGATATCTCGAAAAAGAATTATGAGATAATCTTACAATTTTTATTGAGTAAAATAGCATAAATAGGAGTCCTATCACTATGAAAGAATTTGTACAGAAATATCGTCCTTACCCACAGGTCGACTTACCTAATAGAGAATGGCCAAGCAAGACTATAGACAAGGCACCAATATGGTGTAGCGTAGACTTACGCGATGGTAATCAAGCCTTGATTACGCCTATGAACATGGACCAAAAACTCGAACTATACAAACTCTTAATCCAACTTGGTTTCAAAAATATAGAAGTAGGATTTCCTTCCGCATCTGCCGTAGAATTTGACTTTTTACGCCGTTTAGTGGATGATAACCTTATCCCTGATGATGTAACAGTTCAAGTTTTAGTGCAAGCAAGAGAACATTTAATTGCTAAAACCTTTGAATCACTTAAGGGTGTTAAGCATGCTATCGTACATTTATACAACTCCACATCTGTGGCCCAAAGAAAGATCGTTTTTAAAAAAAGCCAAGATGAGATTATTGATCTTGCCGTTGAAGGTGTTGAGCTTGTTAAGAAGTATGAGAGAGAGCATGATGGAAAAATATCTTTAGAATATTCGCCTGAGTCATTTACGGGAACTGAGCTAGACTTTGCAGCCAAAATTTGTAATGCAGTAACTTCGGCTTGGAGTATTTCCAAAGATAGAAAAGTTATTATTAACCTTCCAGCAACCGTTGAGATGGCAACACCAAATGTTTATGCAGACCAAATAGAATGGATGGGAAGAAACTTAGATAATAGAGAACATATTCTTATCTCTACGCACACCCATAATGATAGAGGAACTTCTGTCGCAGCTACTGAGCTTGCCTTACTTGCAGGCGCCGATAGAGTTGAAGGAACACTTCTAAGTAATGGTGAGAGAACAGGAAATGTTGATATCATCACACTTGCACTTAACATGCATACTCAAGGCTTAGACGCAGAGCTAGATTTTTCAGATATCACTACTGTATTAGATGTGGTTGAACGCTGTACAGATATGAAGACCCATGAACGCCATCCTTATGTCGGAGAGCTAGTTTATACAGCCTTTTCAGGTTCACATCAAGACGCAATTAATAAGGGCCTTGCTTATCAACGTTCTAAAGATGATGCCTTTTGGGAAGTACCTTACCTTCCAATAGATCCTGATGACTTAGGTCGTAATTATGAAGGAATCATTCGTATTAATTCTCAATCAGGAAAGGGAGGGATAGCCTTCTTACTTGAAGAGAAGTATGGGTATAGCCTTCCTAAGAAGATGCATCCTGAGTTAGGAAAGATAGTACAACATGTGACAGATATTGAAGGCCGAGAATTAAGTTTAGATGAAATTCTTTCTATCTTTAAAGAAACCTATTTTGAGGGTCCAAGCCATATATCTTTAGTGAACTTTTCGGCACAAACGAACCAAGACAATAGCGTTATCTGTGAATTAAAATATATTCTAAATGGAAAAGAGATCATATCTCAAGGAAGTGGAAATGGGCCTATTGATGCTTGTAAACATGCCATTGAAAAAGAGTATTCAAATAGCTTTATCTTAACTGACTATACTCAACACACACATGGAGAGAAGTCTTCAGCTGAGTCTATTTCTTATATACAAGTACAAACTGAAAACAAGGAAACCTTTTATGGTGTGGGGGCTGATACAAATATCTCTCTTGCCTCTGTTAAGGCTATCTTTTCAGCACTTAACCGTGCTTATACCGCTTAATAGTGATATAGCTTGATCCTATACGATCACTTTATCTTGCTTTTTTAAAAGTAATACCTATACTAAGTTCTAAATAAATATTAGCATCATTAAAAAACGTTTATCTTTAAATTTTTTGATGCAGAATTGGTGTTGAAAGATCTATATTATAAAGAAGTGAAGCATTATATACTTCTTCATTTAAGAGCTTAGGTGTTTTTAAGAGGTAATTGCGAACAGTACGGGTTACCTTTGTATTTGGCAGGCCCTGAAGATAATAATATAGCTCATATTCTAGAGCATAATCACCTGTCTCGTTTAAGTACCATTCAAAATCTATCTTCTCATTAACTTTAAT
>DTVI01000064.1 GCA_012963655.1 Sulfurimonas sp. | reverse complement strand
TTTGGTATTAATAAACAAATAGAGTCTATTACTATTAATAATGAAACAAAAAAGAAAGTAAAAGCAGTCATGATATAAATACAAATTCTACATCGCGCTCTTTTCTAAAATACACCCCAGTGTTTACCTTACAACAGCAAGGACACACCTTGAGTAAGATCTTTGATCTTTATTCCAAGAATATTCAAACCAAAGGCATTAAACCTAACAAATATTCTTAAGTGCATATTTATCTTTGCAGGAGTACCATTGTATTTGTAGCTACAATAAGTATCGATAAGGAACTAGATGATAAAAATAATTTTTACGGCTTTAGGTCTTGATTTATTTTTCGAAGCACACTCTAGAGAATTGAGTGCTATGCCGCTTTATAATGAACCGAGATTCGGTGAGAATAAAAGAGATTTTTTATAATAAACTTTGCTATAGGTGAGAGTTGCGATACGCAAACTAGGCTTAGAAGCCACCTTTAATGCACCCATGATAGAAAGATTATTATAGAACGAGAGAAGATGCAGACCTTGATTCCTATTGAAGGAAGACCTACTTGAGTAAGACTCTAAGTGGATATTAAAGGGCATTGAACTCCTCTAGAAATAATCTCTAATTTCGAGAAATCGACTCCCTGAGAAATAGCCTTTATTTCGGGACACATTAGTTTGTCCCGATATCCATTTTCTCTACAAATTCTAAATATTTACCTAAACTGTCTTTTAAAAAACTAATTTTTGCCAATCAATTCCTGCAATTATAATTTCTTAACATAAATGTACAAGCTAAGTCTCGTTAGAGATTTCTTATCTCTCTAATCGATTGGTATTATGCTCTTGCACTTGTATGATTATTAAGAAAAGTAAGAAGGGTTTTTAACTTTTAACTCTGAGATATAAGTCTTTAAGTCCTCATATCCCTCAATGTTTTTTGTTTCATTATTAATAGTAATAGACTCTATTTGTTTATTAATACCAAAATCATCCACATATCTAGGAGCTTGGTCTATACAATATTCTTGAAGTTGAACAAGGCTGTCTTCATCATTTGCTAAATCCATTAAGGCCCTACCCAAAACATGAGCCTTTTCAATCTTAGAAGTAAACTCAGGAAATGTCGAATCCCCATCAACCTCAGCTGAGTATGAAAGAAAAGTGTCTTTAAACCCTTCTTCTTGGTAAAGGTTCAGGGCTTCATTTAAAACATCTACTTCTTTGAGCGTGGTATGAATGTGATACTTTTGTGCTTTATCGACCTTATAATCGCCCTGAGTGTTTTCATAATACATACAAAAAGTCATCTCACAATCATGATAGTCTTTCTTCTCATTAACGGGTAATAGTCCTATATTTTCACTCAAAATCAAGCCTTAATTTTTTTTTGTAGAGTATCATAGCTTCACTAAAAACTATAAGGAAAAATTTCCCTAGATATTATTCATAACCTTTAATAAAGTCTTTAACCTCTTGGGCATTACCTTTAAAAATAACGTCTATTTTACTTTTTTCTAGTTGATAATCATACATAGGGTCATAATACTTTTCTAAAAGAACCTGTATCCAAACCTTATGGGCACTTGAATCTGCATCTTTTTGGTGAATTTCAAAGGCTTCATCCATCAATTTATTTAGTTCAATAAATAGTTCAGATCCTAAACGTTTTTGTACACGAGATAAAGAAGACTGAGCATCTTCAAACCATGTTCTCAAGGCTTCATCTTTATGAACTTCTTCATATTCAGGTAATGCTTGAGAAACATACTCATCAAATATTGTATCTACTCTCTGGCTCATTGGCGTTTCTAAGACAATAAGCTTACCTTCTCTTAGGTTATGAAACACCTCTGTAGGTATATAAATTCTACCAATATTATGGCTTTCATGCTCAACAATAAGCTGCTTATTTCCTGCTGCTTCATGTTGAATAAATTTATAGGCTAAGGCATCTTCAAAACTAATTTGAGTAGGTTGAGGCGTCACATGACGGCCAAAAGAAGAACCTCTATGATGAGCTAGGCCTTCAAGATCTATAGAATTATCAAGGGTGTTTAATAAAATAGTTTTACCTGAACCCGTTCGTCCTCCAAGGATAAGCTTCACAGCAGACTTAGAAATACGTTCAGACTCTTGCATTAGGTAAGATCTAAACGCCTTATATCCACCCTTAATTCTAGGACGCTTTATACCAACTTCATCTAACCATGTCTGAGCAATGGCAGAACGTTGCCCTCCTCTAAAACAGTAAAGGTAGGCCTGTGGATTTTCTTGCATAAAGGTTTTCCAGGCCTGGGTGCGTTCGTCTCTTAGCCCATTTCCCATTAACTCTTTTCCAAGTTCAACAGCGGAGGCATTTCCTTTTTCCTTATACTTAATCCCAACAAGACGTCTTTGTTCATCATCTAGAAGAGGGATATTAACAGCTAAGGGAAAAGCACCCTTTTCGAACTCTACAGGGGCACGAACATCAAGTAAAATTCTATTGTCTAAAACTAGAGAACGAAAATCATCCGTCGTTTCTAAATCAAGATTAATTAATTTCAATAAGGTGTTCCCCTAATGCCATAGTTTGACCAATAGACTTAAGATCTAATCCT
>DTVI01000063.1 GCA_012963655.1 Sulfurimonas sp. | reverse complement strand
AGGTTAGTCTTCTTGCGATTATCCCTGAGACTATTGAACCTAAGGTTGGCTTGAGTCTAGGGATTCTTAAACCTTTTGAGGCTTATATCTTGATGATTGCAAAGACTCTTGAAGACAAAGAATTTTCTTGTGAAGAAAAAGCTGAAAAACAAACACTTGCCAGAGTGATTGATTCTTTTAGGGATTAATATACACCTTTTGGGTTGACTTCCTACTTTTTAATAATGATATAGATAAAGGGGAATGTTTGCCTGGACGATTGTGTATGTTTGACGACCTTGCTTTTAAAGAAGATGTCTTCAACAAGCTTGGAGACTTTAGAGATACTATTGGTATCATCCATAAACAGTATAACATTGCTCCCACCTTAAACATTTCTATCTTTACCAACACCCACCTTTATACCTACGCACACTTTGGACTCATACCTTCATCTTGGTTTAATATATTTCCGACACATAAAATAGCTAATTGTTTTTTATTCATGCGCGAATTCTAGCTAAATTTTCTAATAAGAAAATAAAGCAACAGAAGTAAAATGCACTTACTTTATCATATCAGTGTATAAAGTCATCTAACAGCCCTTCTAAATCCTCAGCCAATTCTAGCCAACTTACACTCTTTAAAACCTCTACAACGATCTCAGCAGTACATAAACCATACTCTCTTTGATTAGGTCTAAGTGTATACACTGACTTCTTATCTGTTTATATCTTGGCACAAGGTAGATCATGTAAATAAGGACTTTTATTATAAATATTCTGAGCTTCTGGCCAAGACACCTCACCTTAAGCATTCTTCCAGTGGAAGGATTTTAGTGAGTAAAGTAGATTTCTGAAATATCCATGATCTTCACCTAAAAGTCCAAAGGTTAAAGAACCTGTATTTGTTTTACGGTGTTGTTCTTTTTGATGAGTAAGAAGAAGCAGATTCATGCATAAGGGTATATTTTAAAATTCTATTTGTACTTCTTTTGATTTTTGAATATACAGTAATGCATTTGTAAAGGCATATTGATCCATTTCTTGAATACCTTCTTCATCATACTCTAATAAATAATTAACGCCATCTAGCTCAATGTTTTTAACTTTTTTCAAGTGAATAACGTATAATAATAAATCAGCTAAATCACTTACTGGGATAATTTCTCTAAAGTTTTTATCGAACTCACTTATATAGTCGTCACATATATCTTCATTTGACATAAAAAGTATCCAAAGTATAATCTTGTCTATATTTTCGGGGGCATTAACTTCTTTTAGAAACCTATTATATATCTCTTCATTTTGAGAGATCTCATTTAGTTGTTCATTTACTTGAGCGATTAAAGCGTTGATTCTTTCTTCACTAAGTTTCTCATTTCTATAACCATCTATTACTGACTCTGCAATTTGCATTGTATGCATTATTTCTCATTTATATTTTAATATGTAATTATACCATTCTAAGATTATCTCTTAAGTATCAGACACTTCTTCAGAATTTAGTAGCTCCTGCGCTTCTGCCTTAGCTCTATCGGCCTTGCAGATATAACGTGGTTTATTGGAAGTCTTTGTCTTTGCCTGGTAACGTTTGAGACGTTTATCATGCATCTTTTGAAGTTTATCTTTTCTGTTCATATTATTATCCCTTAAATATCTCACCCAATGGGGTAAAACCCCTAACTTATTTAGAATAATATCTTAAAGTCAGTAAGTATCTAATGAAGTTTAGATAATAATCCCTCTTTTTAAATTGTTATTTTCATTTAAAAAGTGGAGGTTTATGCACTGGGGTGTATGTTAATTTTGTTTAAAAAGACTTAACTATATTTGTACCAAGTTGAAAAGCGTAAGGATATCTTTGAATACTTGCAGCTAATGCTGCTTTATTGACGTCTGCTTTTATAGCTTCTACTGCCGTGTCATATTCTGTATCATTCCAAGAACAACGCCATACTGACTCCATTTGACCTAGTCTTTGCCATGTCTCAATCTTTAAACTTTCATAAAACACAGCTTTTTGTGCCGTATTTGCCCCACTTAAATCTACTGTTAATAATGCTTTATATGCTGCCATATTTTTTCCCTTTTATTATTTAGATAATTTTTTGCTAACTCTACAACTTTTATACTACAAAGATACCCAATATATTTTTCATTGCCTTTGATTAAAGAATCTATTCAGTTTTGAAATATTTTTTTTGTTTATATGATTTATGACTATTTTCTCAAGACTGTAGCTTATTATCAAACCATTCTTGCAAGTCTTTCCCATATTTATATTCTGACAACTCACATGTTTCTATGCCAATGCTAAGGTACTCAGCATAAAGTATATCAGCAGGAATTGCTAAAGTTTTTTTCTCATGCTTAAGCCAATTATTTAAGAGTATAACAAAGTCACTTTTTCTATCTTCCCAATACTTTATTCTTAATTCAATTTGGTTTTGAGTACTCATTATCTAACCCTAATTTTAAGAGATATATTCAACTAAATCATTATCAGTAGGATAGCCTGCAACTTCATAACCATCCTCATCAAAAAAACATTTTCTGCCGGTGTCCATATTAACGCATACAAGTGGGTAGTCATCGTCTTCACGA
>DTVI01000062.1:2376-2587 GCA_012963655.1 Sulfurimonas sp. | reverse complement strand
GTCGTCCACCTTTGGGTCATGTGCTTGAAAGTGCCCACGATATGAGTCGCGAATATCGGATTATTCATGCCTTGAGGGATACCAAGGTACCCGTCCCGGAGGCGTTTGGCTTATGCCAGGATGCCAGCATTAATGGTGCTGACTTTTATGTAATGAATTTTGTTGAAGGGACTGTGCTAAATGATGCCGTCTCGGGATTAAGTATTGCCGG
>DTVI01000062.1:0-2329 GCA_012963655.1 Sulfurimonas sp. | reverse complement strand
CGCCCGGACTTGGGTCAGCATGTCATTGATATTCTTTGCGATCTCCACGACGTTGACATGGATGCGGTTGGATTGGCGACGCTTGGCAGGAAGGAAGCTTATCTTGCCCGTCAATTAAATCGCTGGAACAAGCAGTGGCAGGCATCTAAAATGCACGAAATACCGGAAATGGAGGCTAGCTCTGCTTTGCTGATGGAGCGTATGCCGTTGCAGGTCGGGGCCAGTATTGTGCACGGCGATTTCAGATTAGGAAATATGATAGTTACTAACGATCGAGTCCAGGCGATACTTGACTGGGAACTGTGTACCCTGGGTGATCCGCTGGCTGACCTTGGTTACCTTCTGAATAACTGGCTGGGTGCTGATGAAGTAGAGGGTGTTGATGAAGGCGATCAGCCGCCGACTGCTGTCGGAGGGTATCCTTCAAGGGATAGGCTGTGTGAACTCTACAGTAGCAGGACTGGCAGAGACCTCAGCAACATCAATTATTATCGAGCCTTTCAGCATTGGCGCCTTGCTGCCATTGGTCAGGGTGTGTACAAGCGCTATTTAGTTGGCGCAATGGGTGAGGATCACGGGGTGGATTTGACCCGACAGAAGGATGGTGTCGCCCGCAGGGCTGAAGCGGCCATGGATTTGCTTCGCATTGGTTAATCTGTGTTTACCCGCAAGCTCCGGCGGGGATTGCTCTCAGGGGAATGAGTGTAAGCCGTTCAGTGAAGGATCTGCGGTTTTTTTTCGAGGCTTAACAGGCGCTGCGCCGCAGTTTCCTTGATTTTCTGGTTTTTGGATTCTTGAAGTATAGCGAGGTATGTTTGTTGTGCGCCTGTTCGATTGCCCTTCATTTCCTGTACAGCACCATACTGAATTCGAAATTCGTGGTGTTCTGGCATCAGCAGGATCTGCTGTTGCAGACAAAGACCTGCCGATTCCCAATTTTTGTTTCGCCAGTGTATTTGTTTCAGATTGTCGATAAGCCTAGCCAGGATCCCTATATTGGTTGCCTGCTGTAAATGGTCAGGATTCATGACGGCTGCTGGACCTGTTACCTGCTTGAGTAAGGTGGCGCAGTCGCTCTGGCTGAGTGTTCTGCCCGTAAATGGATCGATAATACCGTTTTCAAGTGCCTCATAACGGATCAGGAAGTGACCTGGGAAATTAATTCCCTGAATATTGATATCCAGTCGGTTTCCGATCGCCAGGTGAATTAATGCCAGTGACAGTGGAATGCCCTGTCGGGTATCAATAACTCGATTCAAGTAGCTATTTTCCGGAGCATAATAGTTTTTGATATTACCTTTGAACTGTTCATCTTTGTGAATGAAATCGATGAGTTGCTGAGCGGCTATGGAAGGATCCTTACTGATTTTCTTTTTTAGTGTCAGGGCCAGCCCATCGAGTGTTGTAAGGTAGGCCTCTACATTAAGATCAGTCTGAATTTCCGCTGCGATGAGCAGAGCGGCTCTTTCCAGAGAGATCTGATCATCTCGCAGCTGGGCGATTTCTTGTAGGGTGCGCTGGGTCGAGGTCATCTAATTACTTTACAAGAATATGAGAGGCATGGCACACATTTCACTATCTCATGGGTGACGTCGCGATTCAGACGAGGCCAGGTAGGGGCGTATAAACTTGACGGGAAAAATACAGAAATGGCCGCTTAATATGACCCTTCCAGCAGGGCGTGAGGTTGCCAGAGATCCTCTCAGTGGCTATTGATACAGGGCAAAGATTTCCTCTGTTTTTTTTCGAATCAGGGCCAGTTTAGGTAGATGTACTTTTAAGTGATTCTTGTATTTAAGGCCGCTGCCAATGGCTGATACCGAAATTGGTTTTCTGACCTGGGCGGCACTGGGGGTCAGCACCGGTCGATTGGAAGTTTCGGGCCTAAAGCAGGCGGGTTCTGAATCCAACTGACAATAATCAAGCAGCGACTGGATACTGATGTGCGGTTCTTTTGCCAGTCGCTCATAGGACATGTTGTAGATCGAATCGGGGAAAAGACTTTGCCAATGTTGCATTAATGCAATATAGCCCTGCCAGTAAAAGATGATGCCCTCGAAAGCGTAACTGTATTCATGACCTTCGCTGAAAAATTGACGGAAAACGGATACCCCATTGTCCAAAGGATCTCGAACAATGTTAATGATTTTGGCCTGCGGGAAGAGGGTTTTGATTAGACCAATATGCAGGAAATTATTAGGATTTTTGTCGATAAAGTATGGACTGGGTGCATGGCGATAGATGGCCGTTTTGGTTAAATATTCATTTGCATAGTCGTTGGTTTATTTTAAACTACGGCACATCACATCAAAGTCAAAGAACTTGAATA
>DTVI01000061.1 GCA_012963655.1 Sulfurimonas sp. | reverse complement strand
CTATTGAAGCCGCTAGAGCAGGTGAACATGGACGTGGATTTGCTGTTGTTGCTGATGAAGTAAGAAAACTAGCAGAACGTACGCAAAGATCACTTTCTGAGATTAATGCAAGTATTGGTGTTATTGTTCAGTCTGTTATTGATGCAAGTGAGCATATCTCGGTAAATGCCAAAGAGATTGAGAAACTGTCTAAATACGCTAATTCTGCAGAGTCTGAGATTAATACTTCTGTTGAGTCTATAGAACGTTCTATCATTCAAGTTGATGAAACAGTAACTGGGTATATCTCTAACTCTCAAACGGTTGAATCTATGATTGCTAAGGTTGGTGAGATTGAAGCTATTTCATCTGAAAATAGAAAGTCTGTTGATGAGATTACAGAGGCGTCAGCGCATATGTCACAAATGACTGTTCAGCTTAATAATATGCTTGAAGAATACAGAACATAGTTCTGTGAGGAATGAGTTACTTCCCTAAGGGGTGAACGTGTGTTCTTCACTTATGGGGAAAATCAAGAGCTAAGAACAAAGTAAGCTTCAATAGGAGAGGCTTCCCTTTACCCCTTTACCCCTTTACCCCTTTACCCCTTTACCCCTTTACGCTTTTAGATATAATATCGATATGAAAATATTTCTTATTCTTTTAGCCTTATTAGCGACACTTACAGCTAAAACCCTTCATCTGACTACATCAAGTAACCCATCACGTTTAAATCCTTTATTAGCGACAGACTCAGCTAGTTCTGAAATTGTTGGTTTTATTTTTTCTGCCTTAGTGAAGTATGATAAAGATGGCAAAAAAATTATTGGTGACTTAGCCTCTTCATATGAATTTAAAGATGATACAAGGCTGATTTTTCACCTTAAAAAAAATGTTAAATGGCATGATGGAATAGGATTTACAGCACAAGACGTTGTTTTCACCTTTGATTTAATACATTCGCCTAAAGTAGTTACACCTTATACGTCTACCTTTAGAATGGTACAAAGTGTTAAAGCCATTGATAAGTTTACCGTAGAAGTGACCTATAAAAAACCCTATTTTAAGGCCCTTGAAACATGGATGATGCAAATTGTTCCAAAACATATTTTAGAAAATGAAGATAATGTTATGGGCTCAAGTTTTAATAAAAATCCTATAGGAACGGGACCTTATAAATTAACAAAACTAGAATTTTCAAAAAATATAGAACTTAGTGCTAATGAAGATTATTATGAACATAAACCTTTAATAAATAAAATCTCCTTTCATGTGATTGCTGATCCAAGTACCCGTTTTTTAATGCTGCGTTCTAAACAGATAAATATTGGTAGCTTAGAGCCTATGCAACTAGAAAGGCAAGTAGGAAAAGAGTTTTTCCAGTATTACCAAAAAATTGAGCAGATAGCACATTCATATACCTACTTAGGATTTAACCTTAGACATAAGAAGTTTCAAGATGAAAGAGTTAGAGAAGCATTGTCTTTGGGAATAAATAGGCAAGAATTAGTGGATATTTTATTTTTAGGCCATGGACAAGTCTGTACTGGCCCTTTTTTACCAGGTGGCCCTTCTTTTAATAAAGAGGTAAAAATACCACAGTTAAACCTTAGCAGAGCTAAAAAGCTTTTAAAAGAAGCAGGTTATGATGAAGACCATCCTTTTGAGTTTGAAATAGCTACCTCAAATTCTTCTGAAGTCCGTCCTTATGCCGCACAGATTATTCAACATCAGTTGGCAAAGATAGGGATTAAGGTAAAACTACGAATTATGGAATGGCAGGCTTTTTTAAATATGGTTGTTTTTCCTAGAGAGTTTGATACGGTACTTTTAGGCTGGTCACTTTCTCTTAGTCCAGATCCTTACTTAGTATGGCACTCAGATAATGATAAGCCAGGTGCATTTAATTTTATTGGATACAAAAATAAGAAGGTAGATAAGCTCATTAAAGAGGCTGAAGGCTTAGTGGATAGAAAAGAACTTGCTATAGTTCAAAAAGAAATATTCAAGCATATTACGGATGATAATGCTTATTTATTTTTATATATCCCTAATAGCATTAGTGTGGTAAATAAAGATATTAGCCCAATAGAGCCCACAATAAATGGGTATTGGCATAATCAAATAGAATGGAAAATAATTGACTGAGAATTTAACGATACTTTTTGACCTAGATGGAACAGTGATAGACTCAACTGAAGCTATCTTAGAAGGTTTTCACAACTCCTTTGATGTATATGATCTTCCTCAACCCTCAGATGAAGATATAAAGGCGCTTATCGGACATCCCCTTGATGTGATGTATGCAAACTTAAAGATAGAAAAGAACCTCGTTTGGGATATGGTCAAAACCTATAAAGAGCATTATTCAAAAATCTATAAAGATAAAACTATTTTACTAGAACATGCGGTAGAGTCTATTCGTCTTGCCCAAGAAATAGCGCGTTTAGGAGTAGTTACAACGAAGACAGGCACTTTTTCAAGAGATTTGTTAGAACATTTTGGAGTAATGGATGCCTTTGAAGTGCTTATTGGAAGAGAACATGTTGACAAGCCAAAACCAGATGCAGAACCTATTAATAAGGCGATGGAAATGATGAAGGCAGATAAGTCAAATACATGGATGATAGGCGATACAAGGTTAGACATAGGTTCTGCTATAAATGCAGGGATAAAAAGTGTTGCAGTGACCTCAGGATATGATACAAGAGAACAATTACAAAGCCTAACAGACATAATTGAAACTGATGTTTTAGAAGCTGTTAAATATATTTCTAAATTTTAATTTTAATCTGCTAGTATACATATAATTAAATACAGTATATAAAAAAGGAACCCTATGCCATTATTAGATAGTTTTTGCGTTGACCACACTGTTATGAAAGCCCCAGCAGTTCGTCTTGCTAAAAAGATGAAAACACCTTCAGGTGATAATATCACTGTTTATGATCTACGTTTTTATGAGCCAAATGTTGGTTTAATGAATGAAACAGGTATACATACACTTGAGCACCTTTTTGCAGGTTTTATTCGTGAACATTTAAACTCAAAAACTACTGAGATTATTGACGTTTCACCTATGGGATGTAGAACAGGTTTTTACATGAGTACTATTGGTACACCTTCAGAAGAAGAGGTTGCCAAGGCGTGGAAAGAGTCTATGGAAGATGTGAAAAATGTTCAAAAGCAGTCTGATATTCCAGAGCTTAATATTTACCAATGCGGAACGTATGAAATGCATTCACTTGAAGATGCAAAAAAGATTGCTGATGATATGTTAAAGCAGCCTATTGGTGTAATGGATAATGATGAAATTACACTTGACTTAAAAAAAGTTAATCAATAAATTTTTGAGAAATAAATATTAATGGCCTTTGACTCAAAGAAACATCAAGCTACTCAAAGCGATGATGGCTCTTTTACTGCTTATAGCACAGAGTTTGAGGAACATTATCATTCTACAAAAGACGGGGCCTTACATGAGTCCTTGTCTAAACACGTTCTTCCTGCCTTAAAACACACTAATAATAAAGACGAAATAATAATTTTAGATATCTGTTTTGGTTTAGGTTTTAATACTCTAGCCACACTCTATGCCTTGAAAGATTCTAAAAAAAATGTACACATATATTCTCCCGAATTTGATGAAGACTTAGTACGTTCTTTAGTTGATTTTACCTACCCCAAAGAGTTTAGTGATTATAAAGATATTATCCTTTCCTTAGCTAAGACACAAGAATATAAATCTGAGAACCTAAGCATTACAATTTTTCTTGGAGATGCTCGAGTGTTTGTAAAAGATACAAATGTAAAATTTGACATAGTGTATCAGGATGCATTTTCCCCCTCTAATAACCCTCTTTTATGGACAAGTGAGTACTTTAAAGACATATCTAATTTGATGAAGAAAGACGCTATTTTAACAACATACTCAACGGCTTTAGCCACACGAATAGCCTTAGAAGAAAATGGTTTAAAGGTATATCTTCATAAGGGCGAAGGCTTTAGAAGTGCTACCCTAGCATCTAAGTCAGAACTTGATTATGAAAAGGTAAATGTAGAGCATAAGATGTCTTGTAACCCTCAACTAACTTCTTTAAGAGATGAAACTTCCTCCTTTTAAGGAGTGTTTTTAATAGTGGATAGAGGAATAAATTTTAGACTTTTTTTTCGAAATCTTTTTTTGTTTTTTCTGTTCCATAAACCACTTTATTTTCAGTTAAATCTTTTATCCAATAAAAGACTTGGTTTCCTGTAATTATATAGTCAATAAGATATGTATGATTCGATTTAACTGTGAAATTTTTAAAATAAATATTAATATTTAGATAACCTTTATCAGCAGCATACAGTTTGGTATAAATAGTATGTTGTCCTTCTTTAATAATGATTGAATCTACCCGCTTGCCAAACAGGAAATTTACTTGAAAATTGTCTATTAATCTTACTTTGTCTACTTGCCATATTGTAAAACCATCTGTAACTTTTATTAATGCATTATGCTCAATCGATACCCCATTGACACTTTGAGGGTTATAGGATGTTTTTACGTTACCTTCATGAAATCGTGCTCCACATCCTGAAATTATTATTATCATGATGAATAATATTATTATTCTATATATATTTTTTTTCATTGTATTCCTTTATGTAAATTAATATAGGGCGGTTATCTTATTGATATCATCCCAAGAAACAGATTCCTTGCTTTTTGGTTTAAACAGATGAAAGATATATCGAGCGAACATATCGGTTTCAATGTTTACCTTATATCCTTTTGTATAAATTGCAAACAAAGATTCTTTTATAGTATGGGGAATGATAGTTAAACGAAAACCATCATCTAAAACCTCATTAATGGTAAGACTAACGCCATCAACAGTAATAGAACCCTTAGGTACTAAAAAGCCTTGAAACTCTTCAGGGATAGAAATAAAAAAGTCAGTTGAATTTCCATTGTTTTTAATCTGAGTAATTTCACCTATACAGTCAATATGTCCTTGGACAATATGCCCCTCAAATCTATCTCCCATTTGCATGGCAGGTTCCATATGCACCTTAGCTTTAAGGTTTTCAGTAGCCATATGATGTTGAGTTTCGGGAGAAAGTTCCACGGTAAAAGAACCCTCGCTTGTTTTTACAACAGTTAAACAAGCCCCATTAATAGCAAGAGAGTCACCAATACATGGAGCATATTCTGCTTTAACCGTTAGTTCGTTATTTTGATAAGCTTGTACACTAGCCATTTCTCTGATAAGACCTGTAAACATCCTAGTCCTTTAAATGCTTTTTACAAAGCTTTTCGTAATTACTTTTTAAAGTGATAAAAGCTTCTTCAATACTTGGAGCTTTGTCAGCTGCATAAAGTAAAAGCGCGGCATTTAGTCTTGCATATCCAAGTATTTGTTTTGTTGGATTCTCAAGTTGCTTTAGCATTTCTGGAAGGCTTAATTCAATTTTAGCTTCAAAAGGCTCTAAGTCATAATCAGCAGGGTCTATTGGAAGGTAATGAGAATGCTCACCTTCAACTACTAGAATCTTTGTTTTTTTAAGTACCTCAGGTGTTCCTTCGCTTCCTTTAACAATAATGAGACGCTTATAATAAGGCCCATATAATTCTTTATATAAGTCGAAATAAGGTAGATGGTGCATACCAATAAGTGCAAAATCACTTTGTGCAACATTATGAAGTTTTTCTATGGTGTTAAAGGCAGTACGTAGGCCTAAGGCACGTCTTAAATCTGTAAGTTTAGAAAGTTCAGGAAAGAAGTTAGCTCTATCAAAATAGTGAATGTTAGAAGCAAGTTTCATATTTTCATAAAAGTCTTTAGGGTTAAATCCAAGCTTTGAAGGCTGGGTTCTATCTCCATGTACAACAATAGGAAGTTTAGGAAGCATATGCGCAGAAAGGAGCATAATAGGAAGCGCTTTAATTTTTCCATCCAGGGGATATCCAATCTCGATACTGTTTTTAACAGGGCTTTGTTTGATACATGCATTCATTGCGTCAATAGCACCTAAAAGCTCATTCTTATCCTCAGCCATAACTCGCCAACCCAGTAAAAAAGCAGCAGTTTGTTCGGGTATGGCAGACCCATCAAGCATCATTCCCATAGCTTCTTTCATCTCTTCACGGCTAAGATGTTTATTGCCTTTTGGACCTGTCCCCACCGCTTTTAAAAATGTATGAAATCTCATCTAGTCTAAGTGCTCCCCAGTAAAAATAACAAGAAAAATAGTTTTTCTAGTTTTAAGTTTTTTAGTAAAATTATATAAGGGTATTATACACCCCATATTTATAAAATCGTACATGCAATGATGAATTCTTTTGATTAAGAACTGATGGATAGTTTTAAAGAACCACTACTTCTATTACTAATCTTTATGTATAACTTAAGATAAGAATAAAAAGATTAAAGTACCCATAATGAGAGGGTACAGGGGATGAAGTAGGGTCTTTAAACTGGGCATTAAAGCCCGTTAATTTTATGTAAAACAGTTAAAAAACGATCTTTCCATCAGACTGAAGTTTATCAATAATATTTTTAGCTTTTTCATGTCCAGCGTAAGCAGCCTTTCTACACCATTCTAAGGCTCTGTCCTGATCTATCTCGCAACCATGCCCTTGATCATACATTTGACCTAGGTTATATTGTGCTGTTGGGACATTATGTTCAGCCGCCTTTGTGAAAAGATAAAAGGCTTTTTTATAGTCCATACTTACACCATGCCCTTCTTTAAATAAAACACCTAAATTATTAAAGGCATCCATATTTCCTCGTTTAGCTGCTTCTTCATACCAAAAAGCCGCTTCTGAAAAACTCTGGATACATCCTAAACCTTTTTCTAACATCATGGCAGATTCATACATAGCTTGAGGGACTTCTTTTACAGCAGCCTTCATAAAGTATTCATGCGCAGCAAACATATCATGAGAGACCCCTTTCCCATGCATCATAAGTACAGCAATATTATACATAGCAAGAGGATGGTTTTGTTCAGCAGCCTTAGTATAGTAAAGTGCTGCCTTATCTATATCTTCAGTTGTCCCTTGGGCATTTTGATACATATAGCCAAGACTTGCTTGGGCAGCAGCGTTCCCATTATTGGCAAGGGTAGAGTAGAGGCTAAAGGCCTTATTATAGTCTGCTTTATTGTAGGCATCATGTGCTTGTTGGATCATAGTGTATTCTTCTTTATAATTATTTATGCGAAGTATACTCAGGTGAAGGTAAAAAAGTCATTAGATTTTTTTAAAGAGGTTTTGGCTTTATTTATTTGGAAGTGTAATACTAAAGAAAGGACTTTAGTTTTTATTGATTACTTCAATCTTTATATTACAGTTTTTTCCCAATATCTAGGGCTTCTGATATGGGTTCTTAAAGTATATTGTTTACGTTAGCAAGTTCACTGATTTGGTGATACTGGGAAATGGCTGTATGTATAGATGTATAGAAATGGTCAAGGTTAGGGTCTATTTTTGATTGATAACCATTTATATCATAATTATTAAGAATTTCTTTTTCAGAAATATTACCTGGTTGCCCGGTACGAATGATTATACGCGTTAATCTATCTTGTTGTTGTTGACGAATAAAGTTTGCAACATCTAAGCCTGCATCAGATGTTTCCATTCCAATATCAAGTAAGACAATAGCAAATTGTGAATTATTTTTTAATTTTGAGATAGCTTCTTCTGCGCTGAAGGCAGATTCAAAACTTATAGCTTTATTTTTAAATTTTAAATCTTTTAGGGCAATTTTTGTAATCTCATGAATATCTTTATCATCATCAACAATAAAGAGTTTCCATCTATCCTCTTTATTTACAATACAAAGTTCTTCTTCTGCAAAAACTAAACAATCTGACATGAATTCACCTATGTTTTTTTTATGTTGCCAGATTGTACTCAGAAGATATAAAAGGGTTCTTAATAAAAGTGTAATAGTTTAATTTATCAGAAATATTTATTCAATTTCAGAGTTAAGAATATTTTTGCTTCTATTAAAGATTTTTTAAATTATGAATTGAGTTCAAAACTTCTCTATAAGTTAGCCTAATAAGGGTATAATTTCACAAAATATTCTCAACCTTTGAAATAGGTTTAGAAGGAATCAAATGAAATATGATGTAATTGTAGTTGGAGCAGGGCACGCGGGTATTGAAGCGGCTTTGTCATCAGCGAGAATGGGACAAAAAACACTTTTAGTTTCTATGCTTGCAGAAAATGTTGGGGCGACTTCTTGTAATCCCGCTGTTGGTGGGCTTGCTAAGGGTCACTTAGTTAAAGAACTTGACGCCCTTGGTGGTGAGATGGGTTTAATAACAGATGATGCCGGAATACAGTTTCGTATTTTAAATGCAGCTAAGGGTCCAGCTGTTCGTGGTACACGAGCACAGATAGATATGGATAGGTACCGTATTATTGCTAGAAACATCACCCTAAACACCCCTAATTTACAATTACTTCAAGAAACAGTTGATGAACTTATCATAGAAGATGATAGTGTTATAGGTGTTAAGACAGAGTTTTTAAATGAGTATATGTGTTCGAAGGTTATCCTTACAACAGGTACTTTCTTACAAGGTATTATTCACATAGGTGAAACAACTCATGAAGCAGGGCGTTTTGGAGAATTTTCAGCTAAAAAGCTAGGCCTTCAACTGAGAGAACTTGGCCTTGATGTGGGTAGGTTAAAAACAGGAACCTGTCCTCGGGTAGATAGTTCAAGTATAGATTATTCAGTGATGGAAATTCAACCTGGGGATGAACTTCCTGCACCTTTTTCATTTAGAACTGACAGAGAAAAGTTTAAAAAAGAAAAACAGCAACTTCCTTGTTACATTACCTATACGAACGAAACAACCCATAAGATTATTGAAGATAACTTTCACAGAGCCCCTTTATTCTCAGGTCAGATTGAGGGTGTTGGACCAAGATATTGTCCTAGTATTGAAGATAAGATAAATCGCTTTAGAGATAAAGATCGTCATCATCTTTTTATTGAACCTCAAACCTGGGAAAATCCAGAAGTATATGTAAATGGTATGTCTACCTCTCTTCCACCTGATGTTCAGCGTGATATGATTCATTCGGTTAAGGGGATGGAAAACGCTAGAATTGTACGTTATGGATATGCTATTGAGTATGATTATATTAACCCTACCTCATTAACACACTCTATGGAAACAAAAAAGATTAAGAACTTGTACCTTGCAGGTCAGATTAATGGGACAACAGGATATGAAGAAGCAGCCGCTCAAGGTTTAATGGCAGGTATTAATGCCTCACTTTCAAACCAAGGAAAAGAAGCTTTTATCTTGGGTAGAGAAGAAGCATATATTGGGGTTATGATTGATGACCTTGTAACGAAGGGCACGAAAGAACCCTATAGAATGTTTACCTCAAGAGCAGAATATCGACTTCTTCTTAGAGAAGAAACAGCAGACCTTCGTTTATCTAAGTATGGACATGACTTTGGCCTAATCTCAGATGAAGTGCAAGCTGAGGTAGATTTAAAAAATGCTCAAATGGCGGAGGGTGTTGCTTACTTAAATGAGCAAGAATGTAAGCCAAATAAAGAGTTCTTAGCCTTTTTAGCGGATATGGACGAGTTGCATATTACGGATAAAACCCTAGCCATTAATATTGCAGCAAGAAAGTCATTTACCCTAGACAAGCTTTTAAAATTAGAACCTCGCATTGGGAAGTTCACTGAGTATGTTCAAACGCAAATTTTGATTGAAGCTAAATACGCAAGATACATAGAAAAGCAACAACAAGATATTAACAAGATGCAAAGACAATTAAAGATGAAAATTCCAATAGACTTTGACTTTAGAATTGTTAAGGGTTTATCTAATGAGATGGTAGAGAAGTTTGAAGGTTTTAATCCACCTACCTTACAAGCCGCTTCTCAAATTTCTGGGGTAACCCCAGCCGCTATAGAAATTTTACAAATATATATTAATATGGCAGCTAAAAAAGCTAGGGCTAGCTAAATACTTTATGGGGTTATAACCTCATATATTGTCTTTTTCTTCCAAGAATTCTAAAACCAAATTTCTTTAATACTTCCTTTTGAGTTCTTTCCTTTAAGTACTAGGGTGTAACAACCGTCTAAACGGTCAAGACCAGTTCCCTTATAAAGAAGGTTCTGATCTGCACTTACACTATTAATCTTTGTAAGAGTAGCTTCACCTGTGTGTTTTGACACATAAGCAATGATGTTTGACATAAATAGACACCTTATTAATAATATTAAGGAATTTCATCTGATTTGTTATATATGTACTTTGGTATTA
>DTVI01000060.1 GCA_012963655.1 Sulfurimonas sp. | reverse complement strand
GACTTGTTGTAGTTTGTAAATTCATATTCTAGTTTTGTTGTAAAAGACAATTGTTTATTTATTGGTATGACTAAGGGTGTAGCGATTTTATATGTGTATACCGTTCCTAATTTAAATGTTTCATTTAAGGTATTAGTTTGGCTTGTTTCAGCAAAGTCTGCGTCCATCTCTTGATCAAAACCTAATTGCACTGTTAAGTCTAGACCTAGTGACCAGTTCTTATATATCTGTTTTTCACCACCTATTGCTATTTGTATATAACGGTAATGATATGTTTCAAGTTGAGAGGATGAAAGTTCTCTTTCCCACTCTTTATAACCTAAGCCAAATAGTACATACCTTGAGCTTATATCATAATATTTAACTTGTTTTATATTCACTTCTACCTCATAAAATGAGTTTACTGTGGTGTTATTTATAGACCCAAAGTTATTTGTCCCTACTAATTTAGAACCAGTGTAATCAGTGTTTCCACCTGTGTAGCTTCCATAAAAATTTATGTAATGGGCTACATTTACATCTGGATAGTTTGTCTCTTTCAATTTATAAGAATATGAAGCATAAACACCACCTATTTCAAAAAAATTTGATTCTTCAGTATTAAGTTTTTGATCATTGAAATCTCTTTCTGTATAATTAAATGCAGTTGTTTTGGCTCCAATTTCAAATATATGTTTAGGGGCATCGGCATATAAAGAGCTTAGCATGAGAAGTGGAAGAAGAATTTTGTACATTATATTCCTTGATAAGTACATTGTACATTGAAATATTTATAAATATTATAATTAATGAACATTTGATTTGTGTTTGAACTATAAGTGTTACTTTAACATTAGTAGGCCGGAAAAGCGTCCTGTAGTATTTTTATCTGCTCTATATGAAAAAAATGTTTTATTATTACATGAAGTGCAATACTTAGAAATTTCAATATTCTTATTTTTTATATTTATTTTTTGCAATTCTTGTTTTATTATTCTTATTAGATCTAAATAGTATGAGCCATCTTTTTCTTTTATTGAATAGCCAAAATTAAGTTTTTGTGCTTCTACTTTTATCTCTTCTCCCACTTCATAGCAACATTCTCTTATACTAGGTCCTAAAATGACAAGAAGGTCTTTTACATTAGTTTTACATTTATTTTTCATCTCATCAATTGTGTTTATAAGAATATTATTGAAAACACCTGCTCGACCTGCATGGACAACAGCAATAACCTCTTGTACAGGATCAAATAACAAGATAGGTATACAATCAGCAACCATAACCATTAAGGGAATATCTTTTTCTTGTGTTATAAGGGCGTCGCACTTTGGTGTCTTGCTGAGATCTGTCTCTTTATCTATAATTTTAATGGTGGTGCCATGCACTTGCTCCATATATACAAGCTTATTAATATCATAGTGTAAGTAGTTTGCGTAGTTTTGGTGGTTTTTTAAGACGAGGTCAGGATTGTCATTTACATGAAAAGCAAGGTTGTTTTGTAGAAATGGTTTTAATGAATAACCATTATCTCTTGTACTAAAAGCATGGATAATATTTTTATAGGGTGTGAGTAAAGTACTTTGCAAACTACGCATTATGCTAGTTTAATACATGCATTAGTCTTGTATTCTTTACAGTTATTAAAATCAAGTTGATGTTTTTTCCATAAATCCATAAAGCCGATACAGCTTGTAATCGTTGCCAATCCTGCAGCTTTAAGAAATAAAATAAAGGCTAATTGAGCAGAACCTATGAAAATTGCATAAGCAAGGCTAATTAATATTGAAACTTGGCCAAGCATAAATGAAAATATAAGAGCTAATTTATGAACTATCATAAAACTATCATTTAAATATAAGGGAGTTCTTTTCATAATTTTTGACCTTTGAGTATAAATTGTATAAGTTCTCGTAATAAGTTTATTTTATCATGTTAGTCTATAAATCATCTATGTATATATAGTTTAAATAGCATTTAAGTTAATTATAGAAATAGGTGTAACTGCCCTTCCCCCTATCGTTATGCATGGATAATACAATGAAACATTTAATGTTTTTCAATAATTTCTAGCCTATCTTTCTGTTGTTTAATGCTAGTTCACATCAAAATAGTGTGCATTTAATGGTTATTTTTACATTTCTTATTATATGTAACTTATGTACTAAAGAATTTCTAGTAAATTCGATAGAATATGAAAAAAAAGGATGTAGGTGTCACAAAATAAAGATTTACATTTAAACACAATGCACACTTTACATACTTTAGCTATTAGTCTTGATGGCACGACAGTAGAGAAAAAACGTGAAGAAATTAGAGAATATTTTCATAAAACCTATGACTTTTTTGAAAAGCTATTTGAATGTTTTAAAAACGATGATATTTTTTATTTAAAGTCAGAATCTACACGTCACCCCATTATTTTTTATTATGGACATACAGCCACATTTTTTATTAATAAGCTTATTGTTTCTAATATTATTCATGAGCGTTTAAATCCTCAGTATGAGTCTATGTTTGCTATTGGTGTTGATGAGATGAATTGGGATGATATGAATGCGTCACATTATACTTGGCCTAGTCCTTGTGAGGTAAAGGTTTATAGGGATCTTGTAAGAGATAAAATCGATCATTTGATATCTACTCTCCCTTTAAAGCTTCCTATATCTCAAGAAGACCCTATGTGGATTATTTTGATGGGAATAGAACATGAACGCATTCATTTAGAGACCTCTTCTGTTTTACATAGACAGTTACCAATAGAATGGATGAAGGATAATAATTATTTTCCTCCTTGTATTGATGTAAATACAGCGCCTATAAATAAAATGGTAAGTATAGAAGGCTCAAAAATTATTCTTGGTAAAGATCAAGAGCATCACCTTTATGGTTGGGATAATGAGTATGGTAGAAAAGAAGTAGAGGTAAGCTCTTTTCTAGCCTCTAAGTTCTTAGTGTCTAATGCAGAATTTGATGTATTTGTTCAAGATGGAGGATATGAGAATACTTCTTTTTGGGATGAAGAAGGACAGGCCTTTTTAAAGATAAAGAATGTAAAAAATCCAGTGTTTTGGATCAATCAAGATGATGGAAGTTTTAAGTATAGGACTATGCTTGAAGAGATATCTATGCCTTTGAATTGGCCAGTTGATGTTAATTATCTTGAAGCCAAGGCTTTTTGTAGATGGAAGTCACAAAAGGATGGAAAAAACTATAGACTCCTTAGCGAAGCTGAATGGCATAGACTGTATCAAAGAGCAGGGATACAAGATGTACCTGAGTTTGATGACACAAGGGCCAATATCAATTTTAGACATTGGGCTTCTTCTTGTGCCGTTGATAGATTTTTATTTGATGATGTCTATGATGTAATGGGAAATGTTTGGCAATGGACAGAATCTCATATGGACGCTTATGATGGATTTAAGGTTCATCCGGCTTATGATGATTTTTCAACACCAACCTTTGATGGTAAACATAACATCTTAAAGGGTGGATCTTGGGCAAGTACGGGAAATGAGATAATGAAGCATTCTAGATATGCTTTTAGAAGACACTTTTACCAGCATGCTGGATTTAGATATGTAATAGGAAATGAATTGGAAAAAGAAGAAGAAAATATTTATGAAACAGACACACTAGTATCGCAATATTGTGATTTTCAATATGGCGAAGAATATTTTGGTGTGCAAAACTTTGCAGTTGCCTGTGCTCAAAAGGCTATTAAGTATACGCAAGATATTAAGCAAGGATCTGCGCTTGATTTAGGATGTGCTACAGGTAGAGCTTCTTTTGAACTTGCTAAGGCTTTTGATAAGGTGTGTGGAATAGATTATTCTGCGCGTTTTGTTCAAGTCGGTGCTGAGCTTCAAAAAAGTAATAAGGTTGGCTATTACCAAAATGGTGAAGGTGGCTTAAAAACTAGATACGAGGTTCACTTAGATGAACTAGGTCTAAGTTCAGTACAAGATAAGGTTGAATTTTGGCAGGGTGATGCGTGTAACTTGAAAGAGCACTTCACAAATTATGACTTAGTAATAGGAACAAATCTTATAGATAGACTATACGAACCATATTTATTTTTAGAATCTATTCATGAACGTATAAATGAGAACGGATATTTGATTTTAACCTCACCTTACACTTGGTTAGAAGAATATACGTCTAAAGAGTTCTGGATTGGTGGATATGAAGATGAAAATGGTAATGAAGTATCTACTCTTGATGGTCTTAAAAATATGCTAGGCAAACACTTTGATTTTGTTGCTTGTGAAGATGTTCCCTTTGTTATTAGAGAAACCCCTAGAAAGTACCAACATACTCTTTCTGAAATGTCAGTTTGGAAGAAGAAATAGGCTTGGTACCAAGTGATAAAATAGACTTTAATAAAGCCCCTTCAAGAAAATATACAAATGCTGAAAAGTATGCCCTAAGAGAAAAACTTTTTGGAAGTGAAGAAGTGCTTCCTATGTGGGTGGCTGATATGGATATACAAACACCATTTTTTGTTATGGACGCAATTTCTCATAGAGTAAAACATCCTATCTTAGGGTATGAAGAAATTCCTGATACCTTTTTTGATTCGCAAATACAATGGATAAAAGAGCGTCATGGGTATGAACTTCAACGTGATTGGATGTATTATTCCCCTTCTGTTGTGGCTTCTATCAATTTATGTATTAATGCTTTTACAGATATTGGAGATAGTGTTATTGTTCAATCTCCTGTGTATTTTCCTTTTTATTCATCTGTTTCTAATAACGATAGAAAGATTGTGAAAAATGTCTTGAAAGAAAAAGATGGATATTACACTATGGACCTTGAAGCTTTTGAAGACAGTATAAATGAAAGAACTAAACTTTTTCTTTTATGTTCACCTCATAACCCTGTTGGAAGAGTATGGAAAGAAGATGAGTTACAAAGACTAGGTGAGATATGTATCAAACATGATATTATTATTTTAGCAGATGAAATTCATTCAGACCTTATTTTTAAGGGTTCTAAACATATTCCTATGTCTAGTGTCTCAAAGGAACTAGAAGAACGTACTATTACGTGTTATGGGCCAGGAAAGTCCTTTAATATGGCAGGACTTTCTGTATCTACGATCACTATTTCTAATGCTAAGCTAAGAGCAAAGTTTGAGAAAGTGTATAAGGCTACTCATTTTGCTGAAGGAACTGTCTTTGGTCATGTAGGTTTTGAAGCAGCGTATACTAAGGGTGCCCCTTGGCTAGAAGGGCTTTTAGAACATATTCAAGGTAATATAGATTATTTAGATATTTGTTTAAAAGAATATATGCCAAGTATAAGTATGAAAAAACCTGAGGGGACATATTTAGTTTGGCTAGATTGTCGTGGTTTAGGCCTGTCTTATCAAGGGCTAAAGGATTTCTTTTTTAAAGAAGCGAAGCTTGGCTTATCGACAGGAATAAGTTTTGGCAAGGAAGGGGAAGGTTTTATGCGTATTAACCTTGCAACACCTCGAGCAACCGTAGAAGAAGCAGTGTCCCGCCTACACTCTGCTTATGAGTCAAGACATTTTTAAAAGTTTTATTTTATCTAGATAGGCAATAGCTTTGAAGATTAAAAAGAATACTTTTCTCTTGAATTTTATTTTAAAACCTGTGTCCAAATAGGACTTATTCTAACTTCTAATGGGGTCCACTCTAATTTCTTTTCTCTATTTAATAATATCATCCTCCTTGAGGATAACTCCTTAGAAACAGTATCGTCTTTATTCTTATTACAATCCAAGTAAAAACTGTGCTAAGATAAATAAAATACTTTCATGGAGTTTTATTGTGGCTAAGATAAATTGGGATGAATATAAGAAATACAAGCATGAACGTCCTAATCCAAAACAACTGGATAATTTTGAGATACTGTTAGAATTTTTACGTTCTTTTTATAATAAGACCTCTGCATTTGATGTTTTTGATATGCTTAATGAGGATGAATTGGGAAAGATGATGCTAGATAAACGCTCCATTAGCCAGCCTGCACAGCTAGAAGACTTTCTGTATAAATGGCTAGCAAAATGATTATGATATTTACAGGAGCGGGTTTAAGTGCTGAATCTGGTATTAAAACATTTAGAGACAATGATGGGCTTTGGGAAAATTATGATGTGATGCAGGTATGCTCAACTGAGGGTTGGGAAGCAGATCGAGCTCTTGTGACTGAATTTTATAACGCAAGGCGTAAGGACTTGAAAGATAAAATTCCTAATCCCGCACATATATTTTTAGGTGAATTAGAAAAAAAGTATCCTAATAAAATCTATAACCTAACTCAAAATGTTGATAATCTTCTTGAAAAGGCAGGCTGCAGAAAGGTTGTACATCTACACGGAACGCTGACTGACTTAAGATGTGAAGCCTGCGAACATATCTGGGATGTAGGATATAGACCCCAAGATGAATATGAGATATGTCCGCAGTGTGGGAGTGCATCTATTCGCCATAATGTTGTTATGTTTGGAGAAGCTGCTCCTGCGTATCAAAAAATTTACGAGGCAATATCAAACTGTAAACTTTTAATAGCCATAGGTACTAGCGGACAGGTGATAGATATTGTACCAATTTCGAGAGAATTTTCACATTCAATCTTAGTCAATCCCAAACGTGAAGAGTATGTATCAGATTTTGGGTTAAGCGATACGTACATTGATGAGTATTTTACGTATTTTTTACAGATGAATGCTGGTAAGGCTGTACCTGAGATGCTAGAAAAAATAGAAGAACTGCTCTCAAATATTTAGATATTTGTCAGATCTAGATTTAAAATATGACTATTAAAGGTTAAAATTACTTTTTTTCTTCAAAATTTATAGATTGTAAATAGAACGAAGCCTTTGATGGAAAGATGGGAATGATGAGAATATAGGTATTTTGTGTATTAATATCTTAAATATTAGTTGTAAGTTTATGAATTTCATATTATATTGTTAATTAAATCAACTATAAATGAAAAATATATAAAGAAACCTTTTACTGAGTAAAAGAAGTTTGGATAGTTTGGTGTTTTAGGAGAAAAAGAGAGAGAATATACTCGGTATCTATTAAGTTTAAAGTCATTTTATAGGTTCTTTATTTACTTTTATTTCTAGTTTGAGAAAGTAAATGGTAGGTTCAAGAGAAGCAAAGTGACTTACTTACTCCTCTCCCTAATTAACCTAATAAGTAAGATACTAATTTAATATGTTACTTTTGTATAAAAGTATTTGTTACCCACTTAGCAAATAAATTTTCATATAAACTTTCTGGTGAACCAGTAGTTAGAGGGATCCCATTAAGCTTATGTGGACAATTACTTGAAGCGAGGCGAGTACTGTTTAAAAGCTTGTCGTTTTGGGTAGAATATAATGAAAGTACTACAGATGCTTCATCTGAATAAATATCTACACAGTTTATGCCTAGAGGATCTGTCCATTTTTCAGTACGAGAATAAATCAGGTATTCACTTTTATTTAACTTAGCTGTTTTAAGTGCCTCAAGTTCAGATATAACCAGATTTTGTTGTATAACATTAGGAGTAATACTACTTAGCTTTTCAAATGCAATATGAAGGGCAGCTTCTCCACTTCCTTTTGCAACTTCTTCTTCACTCATTATCAGTCCAAGGTATGTTTTTTGAAGACCATCTCCTCCATTTACTAAGTAAATAGAACTACTGTTGGTTAACAGCTTGTCTTTTTTTAATGTTTTACTTAAATAAATAGTAGTTTTAATCACTAATTAATTAAAAAATATTGTACAGATAAAGTACTTAAATATTTAATATATATAATAGGAATTGATTTAATCATACAATGAGTAACATAAATATGAAATATATGTTGTTTATCTAGTTCTAGTGATAGAGATTTAGATGAATACTAATAGCTTAATGAAGTCGGGACAATAGATATATGTATATTTTTGAGACAGTGTTGTTTGTAGCTTATACCTATATAAGCTTGTATAGTTGAGATTAGAGAAGATATCTTATGTATACATATTTTTTTAGATAAGTTCAATATTTATGGTAACAATACGCTAATGTAGAAAATTACAAAATAGTTTTTACTTATGATATACTCATTTCAACAGAATATTCGAAGGATTGGGTATGAAATCATCAGTTTATGGAGCTATTTACGGAGCCTTAGTGGCTGATGCCTTTTCTTTAGGCGGGCATTGGGTGTATAAACCTTCTGAAATCAAGGAAAAGTTTCCTACATTAGATAGTTTTAATGATCCGATGACAACGTACCATGGCTCAAAAAAAGCAGGTGAGTTTACGCATTATGGAGACCAATGTATGTGGCTATTAGAGTCTGTCTCCTTAGAAAAAGAGTTTTCATTGGCTAGTTTTTCGTCTAGATGGAAAGAGTATATGTCTGACTATAAAGGTTATATTGATGGTGCGAGTAAGACAACACTTGATAACCTTAACTCAGGAAAGTCTGCGATTGAAGCGGGTTCCAATTCTCAGGACTTAAGTGTTATAGGACGTATTTCTCCCTTAGCTCTTTTATATTGTGATGAGCAAAAAGAATTTGAGGACGCGGCAGTTTTACAAACTAAAATGACCCACGATTCTCGTGAGTCCATCATGGTGACGCGTTTTTTTACACAGCTTTTATATCTTGTTCTTCAAGGGTATACTCCAACGAATTCTATTTTGGCAATGTTAGAAGAAAGTCATGATGAGAAGATAAAACAATGGATGAAGACGGCTCTTTCCTCAACCGAGCATGATACAATAGAGGCTATTAAGGCCTGTGGTCAGTCATGTAATGTTAATGGAGCCTGTCCCTCTACCTTACACTTAATCTTAAAATATGAAAATGATTATGCAGAAGCCATGAGGCAAAATGTATATGCAGGGGGAGACTCTGCGGCAAGAGGTATGGTTGCAGGGATGATATTAGGAGCCTATAATGGTGTAGAAAAAATTCCCAAAGAATGGATATCTACCCTTTCAAATAAGGATAGAATTGATCACTATATAAGTCTGATTTGTGCAGATAAATAAGATACCTTCAAACATGATAAGCTTTATTCAGGCACACCATGTTTTATCTTTAGCCAGTACACAAAAGGATAGACCTTCTTTATGTTCTGTCTTTTATGCCTTTATGCCAGAAGATAATTGTTTGATTTTTGCCTCAGAATCAAAGAGTGAACATATTCAAAATATTATAATAAATTCTATGGTTGCTGCTTCTATTCATGATGAAGTAAGAAATATTATACAGATTAAGGGCCTTCAAATTAAGGGTGAGGTTAAGAGGGCGAAGGTTCATCATGAAGACTTATATACTAAAACCTTTCCGGAATCAAAAGACTTAAACAAAGAGGTATGGACTTTAAACGTGAGTGAATTAAAGTTTACAGATAATGAAAATATTGGTTTTGGGAAAAAAGAGATCTGGAAATACTAAGTGTTAAAATAGGATTAAGGTCTTATAGTACTCTAAAATAAAGATGCCCAAGATATATTGACTTTGAGGTGTCAGATAGCTTCGCACAATAAAGAGTTATACGAAGCTAAGTCTTGTTGTGTTTGATAGTAAAACTTTGACAAGGCTGCCCTGTACTTTGCTTAACTACTATGGAAGGCATTTGCATAGACTTAAATCCATATGCCTTACATCCATGTGGATTTTGAGGGTTCCATGTTACAAAATAATAAATACACTTCTTGCAATTAATCCTAATCATATTCGCATTATAATACAATATCTACAGAATTTAAAATTAAAGAGAAAAAATGAATAAAATTTTAGAAATGCTTAACCTTCAACAAGCACTTAATGATGCGACAAATGGTGAAGATTGGGAAAACGGTTTAACAAAAAATGGAAAAATTATAGACTGGAAACGTTGTATTTATATGGAGTCTGCAGAACTTATAGACTCTTTTGCTTGGAAGCATTGGAAGGCTATTAATAAAGCACCTGACTGGGATAATATTAAGGTTGAAACTATTGATATTTGGCATTTTGCCTTGTCTCTTTTACTTCAAGAATATAAGCTTCAAAACTTAGGCTCTATTGATAAGCTAGCTCAAAAGATAGTAAATCAAGATGCTTATAAGGCCTTTTCTACCCAAGAAGCAACTAAGAATGATGATGAACTTTATGCAATCATCAAAATGGTTGAGGAAATGATGTTTGATGTTTTAAATCCAAAAGAATTTAATTTGGATGCCTTTATTAATAACTTTTTTACAATGGCACTTAATTGTGGAGTAGATTTAAATGTTTTATATTCTTTATATATTGGAAAAAATGTACTTAATCGTTTTCGTCAAGGAAATGGTTACAAAGAAGGCACATATG
>DTVI01000059.1:5482-10329 GCA_012963655.1 Sulfurimonas sp. | reverse complement strand
AATTTAAAGCTTCTTTGACACTAAACTCATGTTCTTCTCCACCTTGTTAAAAATGAACTTACAGGTTCAGTTATCGCACAATTATTTGTTCAAAACGAATCTTTGGCCCGTTCACTTTCACGTGATATACTTGCACTTAACTCTGATATTATCATCAACACCTTAGTTTCCTTAAACTTTCAGCAAACGACCTTACAATGTACAAAACTCCCAAAAGACACTGAAATCTCAACCAAGGACAGCCCTTCTGAATTTGATTTTTTTTATTCAGGACCAGTCGTAATATTTAAGCGTATTCCTAAAGATGATTGTTGGATTGTTTCACATGTAACTCAAAGCGTTAGCCAATGGGGATATGACCCTTCTTATTTTATTGATGATGATGAGGCTGTTCAAGCAGTCTTTCATAAAGATGATATGAAAAGAATTCATGAAACATTAATTCAAAAGATACAAGCTGGTGAAGATAAAGTTAATCAACAATACCGTATTAATAAGAAAGATGGCTCATTAGCATGGATTTCTGAATATACACAAATCATTCGTAACGATAAGGGCGAACCTATTGAACTTATTGGTTATCTTGTAGATGTGAGTTTAGACAAGGAAAGAGAAGCCCTTTATTCAGGTATTATCAACACTACCACAGAAGGTTTTTGGCTTTTAGATGACTCTTTAAATATTATTGATGTAAATTATTCTTTATGTGCGATGCTTGGCTTTACTAAAGATGAAATGATTGGTAAACAACCCTTAGACTTTATTGATTCTGATGATCATGCCTTATGTGAAGCTCAAGTTAGCTTGATAAATGATATTTCAAGTCGAACCTATGAAATATCATATAAATCGAAGGAGGGCGGCACCCTTCAAACCTTAACGAATGCAACAACAATGATAGACCAAGCAGGAAATGTAAAGACCTTTGCATTTATGACAGACATCTCCATTCAAAAGAACATTGAAGAAGATTTAAGAGAGCGTCAAGAAGGTATTAAAGAACTAAATAATTCTTTAGAGTCTAAAATATCTGAAGAAGTGCAGAAGAACCGTGAAAAAGACCAAATGATGTATCAGCAGTCTCGCTTAGCCTCTATGGGTGAGATGATTGGAAATATAGCCCATCAATGGAGGCAGCCTCTTAATATTATGGCCTTAGTTATGCAAGACTTATATATTTCAGACCAGCTGGGAAACCTCACTTCAAAAAAGGTAGAAGACTCTTATGAAAAGTCTAATAATCTTTTACAGTACATGTCTCAAACTATTGATGACTTTAGAAACTTTTTTCAACAAGGTGGAGAAGAACATGAGTTTAGTGTCAAAGAAGCTTTAAATTCTGTTTATAGTCTTGTAAATACAAACCTTGCTTATAATCATATTGAGTGTGATATTGATATAAAACATGATAGTACACTAAAAGGAGGACTTAATGAATTCAAACAAGTCCTTATTAACATCATTAACAATGCTCAAGAAGCAATAGAAAGCAACCCTGAATCAAAGAAAAAAATTAATGTCTTAATCACTCAAGAAAAGGATTTTTCTCTTATTCGTATAAGTGATGATGGCGGTGGTATTAGTCAAGAGGTTATTGAAAAGGTCTTTGATCCCTATTTTACAACAAAAAACCAGACACAAGGTACAGGTTTAGGTTTATATATGTCTAAACAAATTATTGAAAATTCTATGTGTGGATCATTAAATGTTAAAAACATTGATAATGGTGCTGAATTTACTATTAAGTTGCCTCTGAAAAAGAATAAGTAGTAAATAAGTAAAAAAAGAGGGGATTAGACCCTCTAAAGGGGTCTAGAATAAAGTTCTACTGATCGTAGAATGAACGTACTGCACGAATGATAACAGCATTTTTAGAGATGCTTTCTACTTTCGCATTTTCATCAACTAGCTCATATAAATTTAATGGAAGAGAAATTGAAAATGTTTTAGTTTCAATTTTTTTCTTCTTACTAATTAGGGCTGTTACATTGCTTAATAATTCAATGATCTTTTTAGTATCTATTGGTTTTTGAATAAAACTGTTTACACCAATTTCAATTGATTCAGATATCTTTTGAATGTCATTTGAAGCTGAAATAACAATAATAATTTGGTTTGGGTTTATCTCACGTAATTTACGAGAAAGTTCAATCCCATCCATCTCTGGCATAACAATATCTACAAAAATGATATCTGGTTTGAGACGTTCGTACATCTCAATTGCTTCTTTCCCATTAAATGCAGAAGAAACATCTGAAAAGAAGTTCTTAAATGTTGAACTAAGTAGTTCGTTTGCAACGCCCTCATCTTCAACTACCATTGCTGTGAGTTTTTTTGTTTGTTCTGTCAGTTGTACTAGATCTACATTCGCCATACAATCTCCTGGATTAAAATAATTTTATAATTATACTTTGTTCGTTTTTGTGTACATTAAATATCTTATGTTTTCTTATAAGCTCAATCAAAAAGAACGTTGTGATAAAGTGTTGTAATTATATTTTGTTAAGACTTAAAAGGTAATAAAAAAAATCATTCACTATTTCAAACAAGAAAAATATGATTTTTATAGAATTATAGTACTTTTTTAAAGCTGTCTAGCCATTGTTTATCGTCTAGGTGGTGTTCTTTACTTTGTATAAGTGATTTCTTTATCTCAACTAAATCACTTTCTTCTAAAAACTCTAAAACGCTAGGATTAATACTTGTTGGTGATCCATATTCGTTTAAGAGTTCAATTATTTCTTTTAATAGTTCTTGTTTTGACATGTTTAAGGGGCTTCTTTCAAATCTTTTTACTAACAGGACCTGTATATTTTTGTCTAGGGCGCGCAATTTTCATCTCTTTGTCATGCTTTAGCTCTATCCATTGTGTTATCCAACCTACAGAACGTCCAATAACGAAGATTATCGTAAATAAGCTTTTTGGAATTTTAAGCGCGGTTAGAATAAGACCTGAATAGAAGTCTATATTAGGATAAAGTTTACGTTTAATAAAATATTCGTCTGTTAAAGCAACCTCTTCAATTTTTTTAGCCACTTCTAATAACTCACTATCAACCCCTAAATCTTCTTTTAATTCATCAAGTAGATTTTTCAATATCCTAGCACGTGGATCAAAGTTTTTATAAACCCTATGTCCAAATCCCATTAAGCGAAAATCATCATCTGGGTCTTTAGCTTTTTTGATAAATTCATCAACATTATCAACGCTTCCAATCATCTCAAGTTGAGCAATAACTGATTCATTCGCCCCTCCATGTGCTCGTCCCCAAAGTGCATTAATACCAGCAGATATAGCAGCATAAGGATGAGCTCCTGTAGATGCAACGGCTCTTACTGTTGATGTTGATGCATTTTGCTCATGTTCAGCATGCAGAGTAAAGATAGTATCCAAGGCCTTTACTTCTACATCTCTTATTATGGTCTTAGCTGAAGGGTAGGCTCTCATCATATATAAAAAGTTTTCTGTAAAAGAACGCTCAATATCAGGATATATAAAAGGTATTCCAAGACTTCGGCGATAAGATAGGGCGGCTAGAGTAGGTATCTTTGCTACTATACGTCTAGCCATAACTTGAAACTCTTCTTCTTGGTCTATGTCTAAGTGTTCATAATGAAAGGCCGATAGAGCAGATACAGATGAAGACATCATTGCCATAGGATGCGCGCTATCAGGAAAGGCATAAAATAAGTTTTTAAGCCCTTCATGTACAAAAGAACGTTTTCGTATTTCTAAGTCAAAGGCAGCTAGTTCAGATTTTGAAGGTAGCTTACCTGTTAATAAAAGATGACAGGTGTCTAGGTAAGTCTTTTTTGTTGCTAAATCACTGATGTCATATCCACGATAACGCAATTCACCTTTTTCCCCATCTATATAAGTTATATTTGAACTACAACTCGCGGTTGATGTGAAGCCAGGGTCATAGGTAAACATTCCTGTTGTTTGATATAAAGATCTTATATCAATAACATCGGGTCCCACGCTTGGACTAAGGATTTCAAACTCATATTTTTTACCATTTCTGTTGTCTGTCAAAGTAACTGTTGCCATAAATACGCCTTGTTGAGATTATATTATATTACTATATGTTATTAAACTTTAATATAGCATTAAAAGCCCTTCTTAATCTTAATACTTCTACTAAGCTATGTTATAATTGAAACATGAATATATCATCGGTAAGTAGCTATACACCAAGTTTTCTTGAACCAAAAGAGGCTAAAGATACTAATGAAGCCTCTCTAGCCTTAAAAGACGATACTCAAGAAACAGGTGAGGGTGATGAGACTAAATCATCTGATACCATTACAAAAGACCCTACAGACTTAGAACCTGCTGAACGTCAACAAGTCGCAGAACTTCAGCAACGTGACTCAGAGGTTAGGGCTCATGAAGCTGCTCATATAGCAGCAGGGGGCTCAGCAGTAAGTGGTTCTGCTAGCTATACCTATCAACAAGGCCCTGATGGCAGATTATATGCTATAGGAGGAGAAGTTGCTATTACTGCTTCAGGTGGAAACTCTCCACAAGAAACAATATCTCAAGCAAGACAGATACAAGCAGGTGCTTTAGCTCCAGCTAGCCCTAGCCCCCAAGACCTAAAAGTAGCTTCTTCTGCTGCAATGATGGAAGCTCAAGCAAGACAAGAGCTAGCCTTAGAAAAGAGTGAAGAGCAAAAAGAAGAAGAAGTAAATACTTATCAAGACAATCAAGACGAAATATCTCTAGAAGAAAATCATACAGAAATTTTAAGCCTACAGGCCTGATACTAAATAATATCATAATCACACCCTCCTCATGATATATACAGTTTTAAAGAGAATTTACATTATGTTAACCAATAATA
>DTVI01000059.1:0-5462 GCA_012963655.1 Sulfurimonas sp. | reverse complement strand
TTCCTATAGTTAGTATCTTTAGTTAAATGAAGCGGATATACGAAAAACCGTATACAGCTTATATAACTAATTATTTATGGGCTTATTAAGGCATTTATGATTACTATATAGTTTATTATATAGTAATGTAAAGGTATTAAAATATGAAACCAAAAGATGAAGTAACACGCTCATTAGTAGTAGATAGACAGGTATGGGATGATTCAATGAAGTATGCAAGAACGCGTTATAAGATGAGTCTTAGTAAGGTAGTTGATCAACTTCTTCAAGATTGGCTTGCTAAAGAGAAACGTCGTCCTCTTGAAAATGAAAATCAAGGTAGTTTCTTTTAAAAATACTATGTACAGTTTTTCTATGGAACAAACCTTTTTGCAATGCCTATATTGGGTTCATAAGAGAAACTAGGGCAAAGGCCCTCTTCTACTAGTATATTAAGGGCCTTCCCCTCATTTGAACAAAGTTAAACACCCTACTTTTATCATAAGCTCTCTTATGTTATTATTCGCAAAACAAGAGAATCGTTCTCGAAGAGATGTTTCTTTAGTAAAATAAGTGAAACGCTCCCTTAGGGATATTTCTTTAGTAAAGATAGAGAGTCCTTCTTGAAGTGTTTCTTTAAATAAAAATTATATAAGTGAGTTCTTATGATCCAAACTGTTGAAGATTTTAAAGCATTAGTTGAAACTGTAAAGTCAAGTGCAGGGTACAAAGACCCTATTGCCTTTGGTATCTGTCGTGTAGATGTAAGTCAATTAGATAATGATAAGGTTTTACAAGCAACCTACCCTCTTATTAACTGGAAAGAAAACTTTGGTTCTGCTGCTGTTTTTATAGACGCACTAAGCAAGTGTGATGTTGAAATTGACAACACACAAAGTGAAGTTAGTGTTAATATCACTTATGACTTTGTTAAACATGCTATGGACAGCTTTTCTCCATATTTAGCAGAAGCTGTAGGAGATGCTCATAAGAATGTTCAAGTAATTATTCAACTTTTCCAACTTCTTTTAGATGATGGCATGAAAGAAGGTGAATTCCGTCTTGTTTTCTTATTTGAAGACGCGGCTTGTGTTTCAGTAGAAGCAACTTACCTTAAGCTTTATGCACTTTCTCTTGCTAAGGCAGAACTTAGAAGTCTAAACCTAAATGGTGCATTTGGAGCGCTTCCTAATGTTGCTTGGCACGGAAATACTCCTATTGACTTAGACTATTTACGTATTAATGAAATTGAACTTAAGCTTCGTAATGAATACCCTGAGATTGACTTTATTGATAAATTTCCACGTTTCTTACAACATATTATTCCTGCTGACAATACACGAATTCTTGATTCAAGCAAGGTGCGTTTTGGTGCACAAGTACATGCAGGTACTACAGTTATGCCTGGTGCTTCATACATTAACTTTAACGCAGGAACAACCGGTGCAGTAATGGTTGAAGGACGTATTTCAAGTTCAGCAATTGTTGGTGCTGGCTCAGACGTTGGTGGTGGCGCAAGTATATTAGGTGTACTTAGTGGAACAGATGGAAACCCAATTTCTGTAGGTGAAAATACACTTCTTGGAGCTAATTCAACATGTGGTATACCTCTAGGGGACGCTTGTATTATTGATGCAGGTCTTGCTGTCTTAGAAGGTACAAAGTTTTCTATAACTTCAGATGAACTTACTAAGATTAATAAAGTCAACCCAAGTAACACACTTAGTGGTGATGTGTTCAAAGGTAAGGCATTAGCTTCTTTAAATGGTCTTCACTTCCGTCAGGACTCTTTAACTGGTGTTATGTGTGTTCGTCGTAGTACACGTGAAATTAAGCTTAACGCTGACCTTCACTAATCTCATTTAAATAAAATGTTAACACTGTGTTTCCCTTAAGGGGAAGCTTAGATGTTGATGATCATACTTTAGGTGTCTAAACCCCTAAGTGATTTCTTCTATTTAAACCTCTCATCTAACTTCATTTTCTTACTACTTCTTTACCTAAACTAATGTATTATATTTTAAGAAGGGATTATTATGTTAAATTTTTCTGCAAATGTATCTTCATTAATGGCGCACCAAGGCTTTGCTAATGCAAATGCTAATAATATTGCTAATGCAAATACAGATGGTTTTATCCCAACACAAACAAATCTTACAAATAGCTCAGGAAGTGTCAATGCTACGTTTCAAAAAGCTGATAATAATGGCTCACCTTTAAGTCAAACAAACCTAAGTAAAGAAATACCCGATCAAATCAGTATACAAAACGCTCACGAAGTACAGGCAACAGCTATTAAAACACAAGACCAAATGATAGGCTCTTTACTAGATATCTTAAGTTAGATATCTTTAATTAGATATTTATTGTGTAAGTATATTCATACTACTTAACCTAGCTAGTATGGCCTTATCAGGGTTATAACCCTCACTCTCTTTTCCTAACTCTAAAGAAGAAATAATAGTTCTTCCTATAATATTTCTACCTTCAACACCATTATGCATTGTTTTTATTCCCCACACATTATGTAAAACAGTGATTTCTCCCTTATATACACCAAGGTACAATAATATATGCCCTTTTTTATATAATAAGGTTTCAAAAGGAATAGCCTTGTCTATAATAGTCTTCTTCTTTTCTTCTATGCTTAGGTTTTTAAGAGATATCACCTTGCCAATCTTAGATTGTTCAGAAGAATTTCGTGGAAGCCATATTCCAAAAGGCGCATATAAGTCACGCAGGGTAGAAGAGCAATCTCTTTCTTCATATAAACCGCCCCAACTATAATGGCTTTTGAGCATAAGTTTTACTATATATTCCATGTTTTTTGCATTTAAGATAAGTTTACCTTCTTTTGCTACTGCAAAAGGGATTTTAACCTTCTTGTAAATAGGAGTATTGTCCTTTCCCCCTGTAATAGCTAAGGCGATATAATAATCTTTTTTTACAGAAACTAGAGCCAAACGCATCCCTACTCTGCTTCTAAAAACAAAGTTGTTATTTATGTCTTTAACAGAATAAAATTCATCTATAAGTTCGATTTGTCTTGCATCTTGCCAGCTTTTAATTACTTTTTCATCTAAAAAGACAATCCCTTTCTTATCAACCCATCCTGCTGCGTAAGCAGTAAAAACATAAGCCCACTTTCCATCAGTTGATAGATGTGATACAAAGAGGGGCTCATTTGCATGTACTCCTGAGTTTTGCATATAATCAAAAGGGAAACCTTCTCCTGCTTGAGACGGGTCTTTGAAAACAGGTTTATGGGTAGGGAAATTTCGTAAGTCTAAGTATGATAAAGAAATTGCTTTAGCATTAAGACATCCATACTCATCATAATTACCCTTGTTTTTCATATCTATAAACCATTTTTTATCAAGAGGCTTTAGGTTTTCTCCAAAACTTTTATCATAAGTGTAGCTTGAATAAGGCCACATGATTTTAGATTTAGACATAGGTGTTTTTGTATAATTCCAAGGCGCAAAATATTTTTTATCATAATTTTCTTGGACACCTAAGAGTACTTCTCGTTCTTCAAAATTACTTAGATAAGCAGATATATTTTGAGGAAATAGCTTTAAGTCCCGTAGGGAAGAGTCTTGGAATGAAAGCTTAGGGCCAGAAGGGTTTTTAACACATCCTTGTAAACCTAAGATTATGAGTATAACTCCTATAAGATAAAACGCTTTCATTTTTTTCCTTTAGTCAACGACACCAAATCTTCCTACCACACGTCCTACTACAGTAAGTTCATGGGCTTGTAGTGTCTGTCTTTCATATTCTTTATTATCAGATATAACATCGATTTTACCATCAAGACGCTTTTGTAACCTTTTAATAAATAAACCAGCTTCTGTATTTATGGTAAAAATACCTCCACGTCCAATATCTACCTTATTTCTATTAACGAAGATCATATCACCATAAGAAAAGGTTGGCTCCATAGAGTCCCCTGAAACGTTTAAGGCTTCTATATTTTTAAGTTCAGTCTCACCGCCTAAAGAAGCAACAAAATTACCCTCAAGCATCAATTCTACAGAGTCTTCAACCTCTCCTACTCCGCCACCACCTGCAGAAGCACTGATGTTAGAAAAATACCGAACCATATAAAACTTATTAGTTGACTCAATCAAACTTTCAGGTGATTGTCCAAATAAAAGCCAGTTAATTGCGATACGACGTTTTGCACAAAACTCTAGGAGCTCTTGATAAGGAATCTTGTCTCTTTTCTTCATCGTAGCAAAGTTCATCTGCGTAATACTGAGTAAACCTGCTATATCTTTATCAAATATTTTTTTACCGGGAAAATCCTCAGAAACTACATCTTTAATCTGTTCAACTATGTCATTAAAGTTCTTCATCATTATATATCCTTTAGTGCTTTTGATACTGTAATAATAAAGCAATGTCATTATTTTACTAGTTTATATGACAAATTGCAATATAAATTATCAAATATGAAATATATTAATAGAATCATCTTAACAATATCTCATTTAGCAATATTCTTGCAGAATGTTTTAAATTAGTGAAACAACATATATAGGGAGCCAAGATGGCAAAGATAATTAAAAGAGCAGAATCAATGTTTTCAAAATTTGAAAGATCTTTAGAAGAATTAGCAGATAAGATTCTTTAAGAACCTAATCCTTTTTATCTTGATCTCGTTTTGAGGCGTGATACCCTGCAAAAATAAAGACAAGAAAACCTATAAAGGCAACAAGAACAAGAATATCTATGACTTCTTTCACTGTGCTTCTTTAAAGGATGTGTAGTTTTGCTTAATCGCTTCATATAGTATGATACCCGTACTAATAGCAAGATTTAAACTTCTACCCTGCGCAGTCATAGGAATAGTAATACATTGATCAGGATATGCTTCTAATACCTCTGATGGAATACCCTTTGTTTCACTTCCAAAAAAGATATAATCGTCTTCTTGGAACTCAGCTTCAAAATAAGGTTTTTGTGTTTTCGTTGTTGCGAAATGACCTTCCTTTGCCTTAGGATTTGACTCAAAAAATTCTTCTAAGTTCTCCCATACATGTAAGTCAAGCTTATCCCAATAGTCAAGGCCTGCTCTACGAACTGCTTTTTCATCTATATCAAAGCCTATAGGCTTAATAAGATGAAGGCTAGTACCTGCATTAACACAGAGTCTACCAATAGCACCTGTGTTGTTAGGAATTTGTGGATGAACGAGTACAAGGTTTAACATTAAAATATCACCGTTTTATTTTTATGCACAAAAATTCTATCTTCTAGAATAAGCTTAAGCGCACGTGATAAGGTTATCTTTTCAACATCCCGTCCTGCGCGTTGCATATCCTTCCATGAATGATCGTGCTTTACATTAATTACATCTTGCGAAATAATAGGTCCTTCATCTAGGTCATTTGTTACAAAATGCGCTGTGGCACCTATGATTTTAACGCCTCTAGCATGTGCTTGTTTATATGGATTTGCCCCTATGAAAGAAGGTA
>DTVI01000058.1 GCA_012963655.1 Sulfurimonas sp. | reverse complement strand
GCCAATAATATTCGAGGAAGACGAAGTTCTAAAAAGATACGCTGTGATAAAGAACTTGATTCAAGGAGTGTGTTTAAGTCTAAGTTAGCCGTTCCTATAAAGGGAGAAATGATGGTAAAACCAAATAATACTGTCCATAAAAGTATTTTAGGCATAAGAAATACCGATCATGCCATTTTCATTTTTAAAATTGATTCCATAAGCCTGGCTGAGGTTTTGAGTGTTAAAGAAGTCTTCCTCAAAAAGTCTTACTTTTTTATCTTGGATAAATAAAACGGGATCATTGAAAAAAGAAGCCAATTGTATATCATGAGTGATAAGTATAGTGGTGTATTTTTGACGAAGTTTTTGAAGTTCTTTTACAAATAAAGAGGTATTTTTAGGATCTAAATTCGCCGTAGGCTCATCAAAAATTAAAATTTTACTTTGTTGCGCTAGGGCTTGGGCTATCAGGGTGAGTTGTTGTTGCCCTGAGCTTAGTTCATGTAAGGTATGCCTTGCAAGGTGGGTGATATTGAGTTCATGAAGTATCTGAGATACTAAATTTTTATCTTCAATCCCATAATCTTTAAAACTGGGTTTGTAGGGATATCGACCTAAAAGAACAAAGTCTTGCACGGTGGTAAACTGTTCAAAACTTTGCATTTTAGAAGGGATATAGGAGATAAGTTTAGCACGTTGTTTAGAAGAAATTTTTGAGAGTTCTTCGCCTTGAAGTTTTATAGAACCTTTGTACTCAATCAGTCCACATAAGGCCTTGGCTAAGGTACTTTTTCCTGAACCATTTGAACCTAAGATACTAAGATGACTCTTGAGTTCAAAGTTAACATTTTCTAAAATCTTATTGTCATGATAAGAAAGACTAAGCTGTGAAACTATCATGGAGAAATGGCCTCACAAAGGGTTGTAATACTTTGTGAAATACGTTGTGAAGGAATTGAAAGATAATCTTTACTCAAAATAATAATTTCCTTATTTTTACCAGCATTTATAGGAATATTGTACCAAATCTCTTTGGCTTTTTCAAAGTCCACATTTCCATCTGTTGCACTATGATGCAAGAGGATAACCTTATCAGGATTAAGTGCAATAAGCCCCTCATAATTTAAAACGGGTTGTGCTGTGCGTTTATATTCGTAGGCATTCTTTGCGCCACACAGATGGATAATATCTTCATAAAATATATTATGCCCTGCGATATACAAGCCTCTATTCATATCTAAAGAAAGACCATAAACAATTAAGATTCTTTGATCTGTTTTAGGCTTACCTTGCGCCTTTTTTATGGCTTCATTTATAGGATTTAATAGGGGGCTTGGATCTGTGTTTAAGGCCTTTGCAATTTTTTTAATAGAGTCTTGTATAGTGTTAATAGTTGTCATCTCTAAACTCAGGGTTTTAATACCTAGTTTATTTAACTGTTGAAGGGTTTTATTGTAATGGGTTTGTCCAATAACAAGACTTGGATTCAGTGAAAAGATTTTTTCTAAAGAGGGGTTTGTATATCCCCCTACTTGAGTTATCTTGGTGACCTCCTTAGGATAAGAAGAATATTCACTCACGCCCACAAGTTCATCTCCCTTCCCCAAAGCAAAAACAATTTCACTAATAGAAGGTGCTAAGGCAATGATGCGTTCACTACCATGCAGACTAAAGGCTAAAAATATTAGAAGAATTAGTTTCATGTTAAGTCTTGAAATTCCCAGGTATCTGTATCTAAGCAAATATACTGGGCATATCCAAAGGGCTTAGAAAAGGCTTCTTCTAAGGATATATCTTGAAGTAAGTGCATTAATACACGAATCACACCTGCATGTGTCATTACCAGTACGTTTTGGCAAGTAGATGCGGGTAAGAACCCTTTGAAAAAGTCTTCAATACGTTTAACATAAGAAGGGTAGGCTTCTCCATCAAGTGCATTAATCCATTGCTCAAAATTTTCATATTTAAAGTCTTCCATGGAAATAATCTCCTTGAAGTTTTTTCCCTCATGTCTTCCCCATGATTTTTCTCTGAGCATAGAGGTATAAGTTGGCTTTAGGTCTAAATTAAAGGCTTCAAGTGTTTCTTTGCAACGTTTTAAGTCAGAGCAAAAAATACCGTTAAAGGCCTTGTCTTTAAGACAAAGGGCAAGTTCTTCAGCCTCTTTTTTTCCCTTAGCTGAAAGACCTATATCTATATGTCCGTTATAACACTTATGATAAGCCTCATCAACTTCCGCGTGTCTGACCAAGGTAACTAGCATAAGATCATTACCCCATGAAGTAAGATAAGTTCAGTTCCTTCAATCATAAAGCCATATAAATCACCTGAAAAGCCGCCAAAACGTTTGGTAAACCAGACCTTAAAAAAGAACATAGAGGCAAGTGAAATACCTAATAATAAAAAGCCTTGTGGAAAAAAATAACTAATGCTTAAGACCATAAGGCTAGAAAAAATTAATTGATTTCTTGTAAACTCAGCCTTTGCCAAAGAACTCATCCCATTTTCACGGATATAAGGAAAAATATAAATACTGAGTACGACATTAAAACGTGCTAACATCAAAATAAAAGGAAGCATATATAAGCAATCAATGAAAATAAGTGCTGAAGCCTTTAGAATTAAGAAAACCCCCGTA
>DTVI01000057.1 GCA_012963655.1 Sulfurimonas sp. | reverse complement strand
GAAGAGCCCCATCTCCAATTTGGACGGTACGACCTTTTGCCGGTTCATGGTTAATTGTATGGCCGTGAAACCCAATTAAATCAATTTCATTGGCATTTAAGTTCTCCCGTTTTAAAAAGTCTCGAACAACAGACCAATGCAGTAACGTAAGTTCTTCCTCTAGTGCGTCTCGATTCCCTGTGCCCAAAATGAGACCCCGCAGTCGGTTCTTAAAATCGTTAGCGTATCGATGGGTGGACCATCCACCGTATGCAGAAACAGTAACACCGTTACTTTCGAGATAGGCAACATCTATACCATCAATAGATGTCCCACTCATCAACCCGATGGCGCGGTAGTCTTTTCGGTAGGTTATCATATTTTGATAATTCGCCTCATCGTTGTGCCCTATTGACGATTGTGCTAAAGGAGCGGACTTCCGACAAGGGCCGGCTCCATGAAACTGCTTTTATTTTCCCGCTGAGATGTCGAACCATAAATCGGATTTCATTAGAACCATTGTCGAGCGGGGATTTGTTCAGGATTGCTCGGATATTGACGCCCTAGATGCGTTGGCGAGCAAGGAAGTTTTGACAGCCTATATTGGGTTCGACTGCACCGCTCCGAGCCTGCATGCCGGCAGCCTCCTACCTGTCATGCTCCTTAGATGGCTTCAGCAGACTGGCCACCGGCCAATAGTCCTGATGGGTGGAGGCACCACAAAGGTGGGCGATCCATCTGGTAAAGACCAGAGCCGCCAGTTGCTGAGCGTTGAACGTATTAGCGAGAATATGGCCGGCATCAAGCAGATATTCTCAAAGTATCTTTTGTTTGGAGATGGCCAATCGGACGCTATCATAGCAAACAACGCTGACTGGTTAGACAAACTTAAATATATTGAATTACTCCGTGACTATGGATGCCACTTTACCATCAATCGGATGCTTAAATTTGATAGCGTAAAGTTGCGCTTAGACCGTGAACAACCTCTTACATTTCTTGAGTTCAATTATATGATCCTGCAGGCGTATGACTTTTTAGAGTTAGCGCGTCGTTACAATTGTAGATTACAGATGGGAGGCTCTGACCAGTGGGGTAATATAATCAATGGAGTGGAATTGGGACGCCGTGTTGATCAGCTCAACCTTTTCGGGCTCACATCTCCTCTTCTCACAAGCTCTTCAGGCGCGAAGATGGGCAAGACGGCCGCAGGTGCTATTTGGCTAGATAAAAAACGTACTTCCACATATGAGTTCTGGCAATACTGGCGCAATACCGAAGACGGCGATGTTGGACGGTTCCTCCGGCTCTTTACAGAATTGCCGCTCGAAGAAATCGCTAAGCTTGAATCGTTGGAGGGCAATGAACTGAATGAAGCAAAAAAGATTCTGGCGAACAATGTAACCGCTGTGTGCCATGATCAGGATGCGGCTAGTGTGGCAGCCAAGACGGCACAGCAGACATTTGAGGGAAGCGGGATTAGTTTTGATCTACCAACCATCGAAATTCCAGACGCCGATCTGGTCGTGGGCATCGCTGCGTTTGAGATATTTCATATGGCAGGTCTGACCAATTCCAAAGGCGAGGCCCGTCGGTTGATAAAAGGGGGTGGTTGCAGTGTAAATGATAAGGTAGTGGGCAGCGAACTTCAAACCGTCGGTTCCTCTGACATTAACGCTGATGGCATTATCAAATTATCAGTTGGGAAAAAGCGGCATATGCTGGTTAGACCAATTTAAATCCGGCTAGGCATACTCTCAACTAGTTCGGGTCATCAGGATCTGGCCAATCGGTTGTACCTCCCCGCGAGTTGGCCCCCGGCAAGATTTCAAAGAGTTTTCTAAATATACCGGGTGTCAGCGCGGTCAGAGGATTCGTCGTAATTTCAGGGTCGTCAATTGGTCCAACCATAGAATACTCAGCAGCGAACAATCCACCACCTTTCTCTCCCCCGGAAAATAAAACTCCGAATAACGGTATACTACCGAAGAGGCTGTTGACTTTGTCCAGTGGTGCGATAGATCCTTTTATGTCCAATGTCTCCGATTCTAAATCCAGTGTGCCGCTCACTGTAATTCCCAAGTTGAAACCACCCGCTTTTGCATCCTTAACTTCCACAATTCCAGTTTCTTTTGTAAATGGTACGTCAAAACGCTGGAACGAGAGACCCGCACCAGCCAATTCGTCAGGTATACCAGTGATAGATGCAATGCCCAACAGGCGCGCTAGAAGGGGAGCATCTACCAGACGAAAATCCTCAATTACACCCTTACCTACAACTTTACTATCTGGGCCCATACCTTGAAATTCAGCCTTTAAAGCAAGTTTCCCACCCATAATGTCCTGATAAAGGCCAAGTTTTCGGAGGACCGCACCCGCATCATTAGAGGCAACGTACAGATTTCGCTTCCCGTTCTTGGGTGAAAGTTTAATCACCAACGATTTCTCGTCATCAATAATGGTTGATAAATTTACATGCGACCACACGAGGCCATCGTTACCCAATTCACCATATACGCTACGCAAGAACTTACCCGGTGAAATTTCAACCCGGCCAACATTCAGATTGACCCTTAAACGGGGCCCACGTTTATATTTCAGTTCTTCCCGATCAGCGTTGTCCAAAAACGAAACCAAGTCTAATCTTGGACCCCTTAGGCTAATCC
>DTVI01000056.1 GCA_012963655.1 Sulfurimonas sp. | reverse complement strand
AATTCCTCTTTTTATATTTTCAGCAATAAATTCTATAATTTCTTTTAATATTCAGCAAGTTTTAAACCAACTTGTCATATTTAAGAAAATGAGTGTTACATTATACGAAATATTTAGTTAAAACTTGATTAAACAAAAGGTTTTTAAGAAAATGTTCTGGAAAATAAGTGTAGAATCAACTCAAAAAGGGCTGTACTTGCAAGGGTATATAATCAAGGTTACTAAGTCAAGAGACGAAGATGTGATAGTAAGTATAATAGCTAAAGATAACTTATATACGCTTTACCGTTTTTACGGTGCAAGGCATTCGCAGATTAATCTAGGTTTTAAAATAGACTTTGAAGTTCACGCAAGTGCGACTGTATCTATCTCAAGATTGAGAAAGGTTATGCATCTAGGTTTTCCTTGGCTAACTGATAGATCACGTCTTTTCATTTGGCAACAATTTACAGGCCTCTTTCATAAGCACCTACAAGACTCAGAACACTTAGACCCTTTTTATTTTGAGCTTTTAGAAAATGCTTCTAAACTTTGGAGCTCGCAAAATCCAAAACGTATTGCCATAGAATCTTATGTCAAAATTTTAAATTTTGAGGGAAGGCTTCATACAGATATGCATTGTTTCTTTTGTGAGGGTGAAATAAAAGAGAAGATAACACTATTACGCGCTTTTTTACCAGCTCACGCTGAGTGCATACATGCTATACCCTTAGATATAAAGGCTGTACAAGAGCTTTTTACAACAGGAGATAGTCTTTTCCTAGATGATAAGGAAATAGAACGTATTTGGCATATTTTGCTTGAAGGGTTTTAGTGTTTAATTTACTTTTGATCTTCTTAATATAAATACTTACATCTTATTATAGAAAGTTTTATGGCACTCATTACATTTATATCGCTGTAATCCTGAACCTAGTTCCTATTTATAAAATCCCATGGCTTCACAATGAGGGCAATAATTTACATGCCCTGTGATATCTTCAATAGTTTTTATCGAACATTTGAGCTTTATATAGTCTTGGGCTTGTTTGGATTGAGTGGGTGTGAGTTTGTCTAACGGATGTAGAAATCTGTAAAATACCATGTTCTATATAATCTTGTCCACCTAAAAGGAGTTCCTATATCTTTAGTATACTCCTTGTCCACCATTAACGTGAACATAACCTTACCTAATTAATGAAACTTCAGATACGGATCATAATCCAAGTTTTTCAACAGCATCTAAATAGTACTTCGGCTCAAAATTTAGCTCTGTTAAAAGTTCAACGAGGTGTTCTTTGAGATCATTTTCTAAGGGTCTACCATCACTTAAACACGTTCTAAAAACTATATGCATCGCTAAACTTAAACTTTTAAGATCATCAGGAGCATTAGCTAAATCACGACTATATCGTACGAGTTGCACTAAAGAGTCATCTAACCCCCAGTGCGTCATAATATCAGCTGTAATATCTTCCGCTGTTGTGTTATTAAACTCTACTTCTGCAGCTGCGGGTTCTGTTTCAAGCATTAGCGCTTTAAAGCCCTCAACATTATTATGCTTAATAATATCCTCAGATATAATAATCTGACCAATACTTCCTAAAAGTGCCGCTGTTGTTAAAAGAGCTAGGTCATCATATGATATCTTTTTATACCAATTCATAATCAGTAGCATGCGCTGTTGTGATATCTCATAAAACCTATCAACATCGATGCCATAAGCAGAAAGATCAATATCAAAAGTATCTTCAACTACTGTTTGTAAAGCGAGTGCAATCACCTGTTCTTTACCTAGCAGGGTAATGGCATGCTGAATAGAAGCAATATTTGATGCTAGGTTAAAGGCTGCTGAGTTCACAAACTTAAGTACTTTTGCACTCAGCTGAGGATCACGCATGATAATACTAGTTAAACCTGCCACTGGAGCATTTGGATCTTTTCGATACAGATTAATATCGATAAGTGATTGAGGTAAAGGCTTGAGATTTTCAATAGACTTAAGCATGGACGAGTCTAAAAACTTAATACCACTTTCTTGATAGTAAGCTGTTCCAACTAAAATAAGTTTACTCAGAACTGTATCTTTAGTTATCTCGCCTTCTATATATTGCTCTACACCAAACTTTTTGAGTATCTGTTTATGAGCCTTTTTTATCTTAACATCATCATAAATAATCACGGGTAGTCCAGGAAGATGCTCTTTAACTTTTTTCATCACTATATATAGATGATCAAAACCAATAGATCCAGGCAGTAAAAGAATATCAACTTTTTCATTAATAAGTTTTGCAAAACCCAGTTTAATCTTTTTCTCAGTGATAAAGACCTTACAGCTATTTCTGATATCTTCATCAAGAAGATTTACTTCAAATGGTGCTGTCCCTAGCATCATTAAATTTAGATCCTTTAAAATATCTGAACCTTTTCTAGAGAGCGTAACACAACCACTTAACATATTGATAGTTAAGGCATCAATAGATTCAAATTCAAATTCATTAGGAGTGGCTTGAAGGCCTTCGTACCACATCGCAATGTGATCCGAAAACATTAAGAACCAGTCAATAATTTCCGTTCGCAAAGGGGGCTTTTTATGTTTTAAAATAGCCAAAACTTGCTCTAAAGAAAGCATGGTCTTATATACTCCAGTATTATTTAAATATGAAGCTATTGATTTAATAGTATGTACCTCTTCAAAAAAGCTTGGCAATATT
>DTVI01000055.1 GCA_012963655.1 Sulfurimonas sp. | reverse complement strand
TTTCGGTAATAGTTTTCGGTAATTGTTTTAGGTAATAATTTTCGGTAAAAGAACGAACGCTAGCAGAGGCAGTCCAAACGACAATGGTGCCACACAGGAAAGGCAAATGAAAAAAATTATCCAACCACTGGTCATTGTTATAGCCATGGTAATACTGGCACAGCAACAGCAAGCGGAAGCCCTCAAACAAACCACCCATAGCTGGCTAACAGACAGCATGTTTGTTGATGCAGATAGCGATGCTTTCAACCCTGGAATTGCAACGGGTGAAGACTTCCCCTTGCTGATGGCTGTGTATCAAGGACGGACTGTTTCTGACCTGCAGCCGTTTGTGGGTGACAAAGGTATGATCTTCATTGCCAGCCGATCGGTGGATTGGTGACCCTATTGCATGAAGCAGCTGGTCCAGCTGCAGGAAAATTCCGCGCTGTTTTCCAAAGCAGGCATCTCAATTGTGGCCCTGACTTATGACCCACCTGAACTACAGCAGGTATTCATCGACAGGCACGAGATAAGTTACCCTTTACTCTCAGACATTGATGCCAAAAGTATCATTTCTCTGGATATACTAAACACGAATTACCAACCTGGGCAATCCTCTTATGGCATACCCTATCCCGGGGTATTTGTCGTTAACAGGGCCATGAAAGTCGTTGGCAAGATCTTCGTTGAACCCTATCAGACCCGGGTCCATGCCCTGGGCGTACTCTCCTTTGCTGAATCCCAACTCCAGTAGCTTCTCTGTGAAGATACGGATTTAGCGAATCCTTCCTGCAAAGGTTAACTATTTATCAATTTCTAAGGATGTGCTACGGTTATTTACCAAACTCATATAACCAACCAATCTCTCGATTATGGACCAAGCTGAGCAGATAAGATGTATGAAACTGCTAATGCACCGACTGGACCTGGGCATTAATGTTGATGCTGGTGGCGCTGTGGTCAATCCTGTTGAGGCGTACACCTGCGCCAAACGTGCTGCCGACGAATGGAGACTGATGTTCCAGTCCTACCCACAGGTCATGGGTTTATCTGGTGACCTGCCTGAGCCTGGTTCATTTATAACTTCAACCGAATTGGGCAAGCCACTACTGCTAACCCGAGACAGAGATGGATTGTTTCAGGCGTTTCTCAACGTCTGTACTCACCGTGGCACAGTTCTGGTACAGGAAGAACGAGGTAAGAAATTCTCATTCAATTGCCCGTTTCATGGTTGGGGCTTCAGTAATAGTGGCGATCTGGTATCGGTTCCCAAGGAAAATCATTTTGGCCCGGTGGAGAAGCCTTGCTATAACCTGGTGAAACTCACAGCTCAAGAAAAACATGGCCTTCTCTGGGTGCACCCTCAGCCCGGTCAGACATTTGACCTGAATGCCTTACTGGGGGACCTTGGTGATGATTTAGATTCTTGGGGATTCGGCAAACTTAGCTTTGGTGCCCTGGAGACCTACCAGACTCCGATGAACTGGAAGCTCGCCATTGACACCTTCGGTGAAACCTACCACTTCCCAGTCTTGCACAAAGACACGCTTGGCCAGGATGTCTACGGCAACGTGCAGTGCTATGATATTTTCGAGAACAATCACCGTATGCTGCTTTGCTCCAAGGCAATTGATCTGTTTCGTGACCTGCCTGAAGAGGAGTGGGACTTGTTAGCAGCCACTATTCCTGTCTACTACCTGTTTCCAAACATCCAGCTTATACCCAGCGGGAGAATACCCGGCAGGCCAAAAGGGGAGATGTCTGGCGCAACCCTGGTAAGGGTATACCCCAATAAAGACAACCCGCATGAATCATTTTCACAGGTGTCGTTTTATACCAACACGGAAATTCCGCAGGATTTTCAAGAAGGCATTAGCGACAGACTGGCTGGCTTCAGTAAAATTATCAGAGATGAGGATTACAAAGCAGCCGCCACCTGTCATGCAGGCGCAACCTCGGGTGCGTTACAACACTTCACCTTCGGCCGTAACGAACCCGCCTTGCATCACTACCACAATACCTACAATCGTGTGTTAGGGCTGGACCCGCTGCAATCCATCAGTAATTAATCGGCCTTACCAGAGCCCGTTTAGCGCAGCATGCGCAGTTGAATTTACCCACCGGCCAGAGCATCAATAATGGAAATCATCATGCTTGCCATGCGGGATTTTTGGGAAACGGGGATCAGCCTGCCAGGGAATGACATCGGCACTTTGTACAAGCCAGTCCTGGACCCGGGCTTGCATATCCAGCGCGACCGACTGTAGCTCCCTTGAATCAATCCTGTTTATAGTCTCACCCGGGTCGATAGCTCGGTCATATAACTCGTTGTTCTCATATAACCTGTAAACAAAAGTATATTGCTCATCGCGCAATGCAATCGTTTTACCCACCAGTTCCGGATGCTCATGCTGTAAATTGGCTTTATTGGCATATTCACCACTCGATATCTCTAGTAAACCCAGCTCATCCAGGCTAAACCCGCCTTCGGAAAAAGCCTGTTCTCGGACAGTTGCCTGCGGATTCAACAGGGCTGGTGTAAGCGAACGGCCGAAGTGGGTATGGCCAACCTCGATTTCCGCCTGATCAAGGAGGGTGGGTAAAATATCCACCATTTCGGTAAAAGTAGACGCGGTAACACCCTCTTTTACGCCAGGCCCGGCCATAATGAGGGGATTCTGAAGCAGACATCTATCCATTCCTGACGGCCACTTTTCGATCAAGCCAAAATCACCTAAATACT
>DTVI01000054.1 GCA_012963655.1 Sulfurimonas sp. | reverse complement strand
CATCGAAAAAACCAAAGTCCTCATCATCTAAATCACTCTTTTTCTCTGCTTTTTCTTCATCATCAAAAAAACCAAAGTCCTCGTCATCTAAATCACTCTTTTTCTCTACTTTTTCTTCATCATCAAAAATACCGAAACTATCATCCTCTGATACCGCAGACTCTTCAACAGATGCTGGCGATTCAAGATCACCATTAATTAATGGGTTGAGCCGAGTATGCCTAGAAAAACTAGTAAACTTGTCTATCAGTGTTTGCTTGATTTCCGTAAAATGGTCATCTTCTATTCCTTCATCTATCTCAAGCTCAAGTATTTCTTTAAGCGTATCAACGCCCTCTATCAACACTGCCGACATGGACGCCTCAAATGGCAACTCACCTTTTCTAAGCTTGTCAATAAAAAATTCAAGTTCATGTGCCAGTGAAGCGAACATGTGCAATTCAACCGATGCAGAATTACCCTTTAGTGTATGCAAAGCGCGAAAAAGTGGGTGAATACCCTCTTCATCCAACTCGCCGCACTCTTCTGCCTTTAGTAATATCAAGTCTATTGTCTCGAAAAGTTCATCAGACTCTTCAAAAAACATGTTCCTATAGTTTGTAAGATCAAACATAAAAGTCTCTTATCGCTTTAATACGATTCCGACAGCCTTAAGAAGCTGATCCGGCACAAAAGGTTTGACAATCCAACCGGTGGCTCCGACCGCTTTCCCCTTAGCCTTCATTTCAGGTGTCTTTTCCGTTGTCAGTGTCATAACCGGTACCTTCGCATATGCTGGTATCTTACGGAGTTCTTTAATTAGTTCAAAACCGTCCATATTTGGCATATTGATGTCAGTGATAATAAGGTTAAACACTTCTCGTTTAGCCTTTTGAAGTGCATCAGCTCCATCAACCGCCTCCGTAACATCTGGGTAACCACCTTCTTGTAAGGCAAACTTAACCATGTCACGCAACATATTACTATCATCTACTATTAAAATATTTGTCATTCTTTTTTCCTATCATTTATTTGCACTCGTTATTACCTCAAAGATATAAAGATTACAAAAAGTTTTTTTTTAAAACAGTTTAACACTTAAAAAAGTGTAAATTCTTCAAGATCCGATAGAGGTTTATTATTCAAATCGCAAGCTTGCGAAAATGCATCCTCTACACCCATTACGTAATCACGTTGTTCTTGAATCGTATAGCATGTGATCAACTCTCGTCTAATCTCATCGGCTATCTTTTCATCCATCGAAACACCATTTGAAATAGCCCTATTAATATCTTTGTCCATGCCTTTTATTATTCCATCAATCATCTGCGACATTCTGTCCTCACACTGAAGTGCACTAACAAAACCGTACATCGATTTAATAACTTCATCAGTACGTTGCAGTATCGATTTTGTCATATTCCAAGACAAGTCAATCTCGGCAAATACTTCCGGACTAACCTTATCTTTAAGGACTGTTAGTGCATGAAGCGTCTTTTAGCATCCTCATGAATTTCCTTCATATCAACGACGCGATCTTGAAAAATGGTATCAATCTCTTTGGTACCTACTTGCATCATCGATTTTATCTCGCTAAGGTTGGCCTTGTGTACCCCAGTATTGACAAAAAAACGTTCTTGAATTGATGGGTCTTTGGCATCATTTTGGCTAATTACTTTTTCACTATCTGAAAGCATATCTACTCCTTTGCTTATCGTACTTATTAATGACCTTCTTTAAAATGTTTCCCAAGTATGTTCATCACTCTCATCAACTAGTTTCGACGGAATTGCTTTATCTACTTGTGTGTGCGAAACAGCCACCGTAGCAGAAGGTGCAGTGAGTATCTGATCATGTGAAACATTCGCATGTTGCTTCTCTTTACAATTGATAACCTTGATCAGATCCAAGCCTTCAAAAATACCATGCGTAGCTTCTTCAAGTTTACGACCTAGACGCATAAGGTCTTTCGTACTTGCTCCTGATGTTCCAGCCTCAACGAACTCTTGAGTGTAAGTATGTACTTTTGCATGCTCATCAAGAAGTGTCTGCCATTGGCCAGTTTTTGCATAAGACATATCCGAATGCTTATCTATCCATTTTCCAAGAGCACAGTCGTGATGAGAAACAACCTTCCATGCTTCTTTAGTCTCTTTAAGTTTAGCATAATTATTCTCTTTGAATGCAACATGGTCAAGTTTCAATTTCGCCATCTCAAACAGTAGCGATGCGTCACAGCTTCCATTCTCAAGTGATGTGTCATACTTCACTTCAGTAAGAATCGAACCAAATTGATCACTCTTCTTAAGTATTTCTGAACTTATAGATGCAATATTATTCGCACCTTTCGCATTTTGCTGTGTCATCTGATCAAGCTGTGCAACCGCATCATTAATCTGACTAATACCCGCCATTTGCTCGCGACTTGCATTAGCCACGTCACGTACCATTACCTCCGTTTTATCGATTGTTTCAGAGATTAGTGAAAAGCTCTCCATCATCTCTTTGGAAGTATCTAAGCCATCTTTAGACTTTTCTCGGGCATCTCTTGCAAGGCCTTTAATCTCCTTGGCGGCTTCAGCTGAACGGTTAGCCAAGTTTCTCACCTCTTGTGCAACAACCGCAAACCCTTTTCCAGCGTCTCCTGCTCTAGCAGCTTCAACAGCAGCATTAAGAGAGAGTATGTTCGTCTGGAAGGCGATGTTATCAATGATAGAAACCGCCTCGTTAATCGCTTCTGTTGATTCGTAAATCTCATTCATC
>DTVI01000053.1:2172-2767 GCA_012963655.1 Sulfurimonas sp. | reverse complement strand
CTTAATATTTTTATCGCCGCTGCAAAAATGCGCGATGAATCTTTAGACCATGTCCTGTTTTACGGTCCACCCGGACTGGGTAAAACCACATTGGCCAACATCATTGCCGTGGAAATGGGCGCGAATATTAAAAGCACATCCGGTCCTGTGATAGAAAAGATCGGTGACCTCGCCGCCCTGTTGACCAATTTAAAAAAGGGTGATGTGTTGTTCATCGACGAAATCCACCGACTCTCCAATGTCATCGAGGAAATTCTCTACTCTGCGATGGAAGACTATAAGCTGGATATCATGATTGGGCAGGGTCCTAGCGCGCGCTCCATCAAACTCGAACTGCCGCCATTCACGTTAGTGGGAGCAACCACACGGGCGGGTCTACTCACTTCCCCCTTGCGTGACCGGTTTGGCGTCGTGCATCGCCTCGACTATTACACCGAAAAAGAACTGGAAACCATTCTCACGCGCTCGGCATTTATTCTTGAGATCACAATTGTTCCAGAAGGGGCGAATGAAATTGCACGTCGATCACGCGGCACACCCCGAATCGCCAATCGATTGCTAAGACGCGTACGCGATTATGCCCAAGTCAAAGCCG
>DTVI01000053.1:410-2162 GCA_012963655.1 Sulfurimonas sp. | reverse complement strand
ATTCGCGCCCATTTCCACTGCAATGATGGAAGTCGATGCCAAAGGTTTAGACAAAATGGACCACAAACTATTGCTGGCGATGATTGAAAAATATGCCGGTGGACCCGTCGGCATCGAAAGCCTCGCCGCATCCATCAGCGAAGAAAAAGACACAATTGAAGATGTGCTCGAACCTTATTTGATCCAGACCGGATTCATCCAGCGCACCCCGCGCGGCCGCATCGCCACACCCATGGCCTACGAACATTTCAATAAAATCTCCCCAAGCCAGGGCAAACAGGAAAAACTTTTCTGAAACTAAACCTAGGAAACCATGCCAAATAAATGCCCCGTTTGCACATTTGAATTAAATGAAAAATCTCTAGTTAGTGGGACAACAAATTATGCTTTTGATTGTCCAAATTGCGGGAAATATATTCTGACAAGCACCGCTGAACACTTAATAAAACCAAATTTACAAGAGAAACCAAATCAAGCAGGGGTCATTAGCCACTATTTGAGAAAAAATCAGAATGGTGATTACTAGCCTACCTTAGATTCTGAAATTTTAAAAAAGCTTTTAGAAGAAGAAAAATATCCTAGTCCAACTCAACAAGCGATGAATTTAATTTGGGGCTGTCCTAGATAACTGGAAAATGTTATCAGTATGGTCATGCGAAAAAGCAAGTTGAGTAAGGAGAAACAAGAACGCTTGATGGAGCATTTTGTATCGGGTTCAACGGCGAGATGCGCGAGCGAACTGATCGGCGTGAACAAAAGCACAGCAGCCTATTTTTTTCATCGCTTACGTGAGATTATCCTCCGGGCGACCGAAGACGAGACTCCGCTTGCGGGCGAGATTGAAGTGGACGAGAGTTATTTTGGCGGCGTCCGCAAGGGCAAACGTGGGCGTGGAGCCGCCGGCAAGGTTCCGGTGTTTGGCCTTTTAAAGCGTGGCGGCAGGGTTTACGCGAAGGTGATACCCGACACTAAAAGTAAAACGTTGCTGGGCATCATACAGGATCGGATTGTGCCGGACAGTATCGTTTATTCGGACGGGTATCAATCCTACAACGTGCTGGATGTTTCTGAGTTCAAGCATTACCGGATCAATCATTCAAAACTGTTTGCGAATGAGAAAAATCACATCAACGGAATCGAGAATTTTTGGAACCAGGCCAAGAGGCATATGCGCAGATTTAACGGCATTCCTGTCAAACATTTTCCGCTGTTTTTGAAGGAGTCTGAATGGCGATTTAACAACCCCAAACCCAAAGAACAACTAAGACAACTTAAACAATGGGTTAAACAATATATGGGCTAGTTATCTAGGACAGCCCCTTTAATTTTATGGCTTGGAGAAAACATCGCCACACCAGGAGAACAACATTCAATATCCCCCGTAACCCACCAAGCCATAATTGGAGCTAAAGATCAACAAGGAGTTAAGTTTGTATTGGACCACCTTTTTGAAAGAGGTTTACTGGCTGGAATACGAACTGACACCCTAGGTATGTCAGGCTGCGCTAATGCCACACTTACCTTTGAGAGTTGGGAGTTCTATGATGAAAGTATACATGGTCGAACTAACTCCAGAAAAGCATTTATGGCAATGCAATTTGGCAATCAAGCATTACCAAAAGTTGTCGAAGATTGTTTTAAACCTGCCGTAAAAAAAACCGGATATGAACTTCAAACCGTTCTCGAACAGCCTAAAGCGGGGTCCATTGATGATCGAATTAGAGTTGAAATAAGAAATGCAAAATTTCTTAT
>DTVI01000053.1:0-373 GCA_012963655.1 Sulfurimonas sp. | reverse complement strand
GCTTACTGGGAAGCTGGCTTTGCCGAGGGGCTGGGGAAAATCGTAATCTACACTTGCCAAAAGTCAACATGGGAAAAGGAAGCAACCCATTTCGACACCAACCATCACCAGACTATTATTTGGGATGAAAATGATCTGGATAGCGCGAGTACACATCTAAAAGCAACCATCAGAGCCTCTCTCCCCGAGGAGGCGACCATGGCAGATGAATAGGTTCAATCTAACTATTATAATCAGAACAAATTTCTAAAGAGTCCCGCTTAGAGACATTCGGAAATGAAAGATAATCCATACCGTAAACGGTTAGAGAGCTTACTTAAATCAGTCCGACCGCGTTTGGCGAGCACTCACAATCTTGAATTCAAGCCCTGTT
>DTVI01000052.1 GCA_012963655.1 Sulfurimonas sp. | reverse complement strand
TTCATGTATGGTGTTTCTGAGAAGCAACTTCGTGGTTTATTTGGTGAAGCTAAGCGTGGAACAGGTAATACAGGTACAAACCTTATTATGTTACTTGAGCAACGTTTAGATAACGTAGTTTACAGAATGGGATTTGCATCTACTCGTAGATTTTCTCGTCAATTCGTAAACCACGGTCATGTACTTGTTGATGGCAAACGTGTTGATATTCCTTCTTACCGTGTTAAACCGGGACAGAAGATTGAAGTTCGTGAATCAAGCAAGACAAACGTGCAAGTTGTACGTGCAATTGAATTAACTAACCAAACAGGTATTGCAGAATGGGTAGATGTTGAAGCTGAAAAAGTTTTCGGTATCTTTACTCGTCTGCCAGAACGTGAAGAAGTAGTTATTCCAGTTGAAGAACGTTTAATCGTAGAACTATTCTCAAAATAAGTAAAAGGGCGTAAATGAAAAAGATCAAAACTTCACCGTTATTGCCACAAGAGTTTGTTGTTGAAAACATCAGCGACAATGAAGCAAACATAATAGCTTACCCATTTGAGGTAGGTTATGCTGTTTCTCTTGCTCATCCACTACGTAGATTCTTACTAAGTAGCTCACAAGGTTACGCTCCAGTAGCAATCAAGGTAGAGGGTGCAAAACATGAATTTGATAGTATCCGTGGTATGCTAGAAGATATTTCTGAATTTATTATTAATTTAAAATCAATTCGTTTTAAATTAAGAGATGATGAGGAAAGTGCAGAAGTAAGTTATACATTTACTGGCCCTAAAGAGATCACAGGTGCTGATCTTTCTAACGACCAAGTAGAAATTGTAACTCCTGAAGCATTTTTAGCAACACTTAATGAAGATGCGACGCTTACATTTACTTTAAAAATCTATCAAGGTATTGGATATGTTCCTAGTGAAGATATTCGTGATGAGTTAGATGATGGATATATTCCATTAGATGCTTACTTCACACCAGTTCGTAAGGCAACTTATGAAATTGATAATGTACTTGTAGAAGATAACCCTAACTTTGAAAAAGTTATTATGAACATCGTAACTGATGGACAAATTGGTCCAGTAGATGCATTTAAAAATGCTCTTGAAGTTATGTATGCTCAAATGGCTGTTTTCAACTCTGAAATCTCAGTAGCCGCTCCAACAACTGTTGAGCGTGTGGATGAGACTCCAGAAATTAAGAAACTTATGGGACGTATCGAAGACTTAGGTCTAAGTGCACGTAGTTTCAACTGTCTTGACAGATCAGCCGTTAAATTTATCGGTGAAATCGTTATGATGAGTGAAGCTGACCTTAAAAACGTAAAAAATCTTGGTAAGAAGTCTTACGAAGAAATCGTTGAAAAAGTTGCTGAATATGGCTTCGCAGTAGGTGCAGACCTTTCTGATGAAGTAGTTAGCGCTGTTAAAAAGAAAATCGAAGCAGAATAATTTCTGACTCGTAGAGTTCTTTTAGGACTCTATTAATTATAAAGGATCTACGATGAGACACCGTCATGGATATAGAAAATTAAGCAGAACTAGCTCACATAGAGCAGCACTTCTTAAGAACCTTGCTATCTCAATTATTGAGCATGGTAAGATTGAAACAACAGTTCCTAAGGCGAAAGAACTTCGCTCTTATGTAGAAAAACTTGTAACTGTTGCACGTACTGGTGAAGCTAACGCTCACCGTCAAGTATTTGCTGCACTACAAAGCAAAGAGGCTACTAAGACTCTTGTAAATGAAATCGCTCCTAAATTTAAAGAGCGTAACGGTGGATATACTCGTATTACACGTACTCGTATTCGTCGTGGTGATGCTACTACAATGGCATTTATTGAGTTCGTTTAGTCTTTAGACTGAACACTTGATACTAAGAGGCTTTGCCTCTTACTCCAAACTTTTTTATCTCACATTACTTTTTACCTCACACATTTTATTTTTACATTGGATAAACACTTATGAATGAAAAACTCGCATTTGGAACATATAGAACTGGTTTAGACGATCCCCAACATCAAGCGGCATTAACTCTGGCACTTAAAGAAGGTATTAGACTTATTGACACTTCGACCAATTATATGAATGGTGACGCGGAAAAACTGATTGCTAAGGTCTTAGATGAGGACTTTGGTGGACATAAGCCTGAGGATGTAGAGATTGTTTCTAAGGCAGGTTATATTCAAGGGGACCTTCTTGAGGCTGTAAAGCAGTCTAAAGAAGATATTATTCAAGCTCTTGATATTGTAGAGTATAGCGATACCTGTTATCACTCAATCCATCCGGGTTTTATTAAGGCTGAACTTACTAAGTCTCTTGAGCGATTAAACCTAGATCAAATTGATTGTTACTTACTTCATAATCCTGAGTATTATTTAATGCATACTATTAAAGAAGAAGGTCAGAGACCAGAAGCTCAAATGATTATGCTTGATAGAATTTTAGATGCCTTTATGCTTTTAGAGCAAGAAGTTCAAGACGAAAGAATTTGCTCTTATGGGATTAGCTCTAACTCTTTTTCTTTAGAGCCCCAAGCACTTTTTTTCTTACCTTATGAAGACCTAACTGCTCTGGCCTATAAGGCTGCTATAGAAGTTGGAAATACTAGTCATAGTTTTACTACTGTACAAATGCCTATGAATCTTTTAGAAACAGAAGGTGCAGCTTGTGCACGCTGGGCAAAAGAAAATGGTTTACGTGTTTTAGTTAATAGACCTTTAAATGCTACAAAAGATAATCTAATGTTTCGTCTTGCTTCAGGGACTGAACCAAAAGAATATT
>DTVI01000051.1 GCA_012963655.1 Sulfurimonas sp. | reverse complement strand
AACAAATGTGAGATTTACTCACCTTTTTATTGAAGTATCCAACTATTATCAGTCTTGCATCTTTTAAAATAAATTATCTTATGAAATTAACAAATACTTATATAATATTGCAAATTACTATGTAATAGTATCCTTACCTTCAATCTGATAAGACTCATTCTCTTCATCATACTTCAGCATAAAATAGACTTCTTGAGAATCACCCTGAGGTACATAATAAAGTTCTTCTTCAGGTTGTAAGACTTTAAAACGGATTTCATTATGACCTTTATAGGTATCATGATTAATAATTTTTGACTTTAAAATATCTTTTTGTAAACGTTTGGTTCCGGCTGAAAGGAGCTCAAGCATATCTATATTTTCTTGTAATTCTTTATTAAGCGAAACTACATGCTTTTGTAAATCCTTAAACTCTTTAAATTTTACGACAAAAGAGCCAGGCATCTTTGTACCACTTTCTTTATAATGCTCCAAGCGTTCTTTTAAGTCTTCAATGGAGTCTTCATTATCGTCTAACACTTGTTGTTTTGAAGCAACTTCTTCTTGTAACTTTCGAATTTTCCGTTCTTGCTTGAGTAAGTTTGCATCTTTGTCAGTTAAAGTTTCTTTATCTTCTTCATTTAAGACAGGCGTAATAGTAAAGCTGTTTTCCTCACCCTTAAAGTTTTTGATTTCAATTTTATCACTAGCAATCACTTCTACATGTGAGGATATAGTTTCAATAATTACTTCTTTGGCGATAATTTTTCCACCTAATGCTTGTGTAATCTCAACCCTATCTGCCTCAATTATACCTTGTTCTAACCTAGTAATTTTAACCGTAATTCCTTTTGCTCTACCCTTATGAATGTTTATTTCAATATCATCAGCTTCTATATATGAGCTTTGATGGGTCTGACCTAAGACACATGCTTTATGAGCTCTAATAATGGCATTGTTACCCACATTTCCATCTACATTAATCTCATTAACTTCAATTTCCATACCCTCACCAATAGCGTCTTTAAAAGGGTCTGCTTCTTTTACATTTATAGAAACATCTGCATCTCTTCCTGCCTCTATAGATCCTGTTGTCTTAAAACTTATTTCTGTGACCTCTAGTTCTACTTGTATGTCATAAGTATTATTTTCGTAAACAATATAACCACTTATTTTAGCCTTATATTGTATGCTTTTATCTGTTTCTTTTACTTCTATTTTATCACTCAGGTTAAAAGCAGGTACTGCAGTAACTAGAGGTTCTGCTTCTTCTATATATTCACCCCTACAGTTTCGCCCTGCTTCACCCTTACGAGGTTTAATATATTCAAAAAGAACTTGACCTTTAACAACGCCTCGTACAAAGCCTCGTTTAGAATGATCAACCTTCTTCATCTTATCTTCTTCTTTCTTTCCCTCATAATATACAATGAACTTATCATTAACAGTTGGTATAGGCTCAAGACAGACACCTATTTCAAAGCTTATCTTTTCTTCAACCTTTAAAGTATGAGCTACCTTAATCTTAGCAACAAATCTTGAGATTTCTTCTGCACTTCCCCCCTCCCAAAAATTGATAAGCATATTGGCACGTAGCTTTCTTTTATCAATAAAACGTTTAAGGTCTTTCTCAATATCATCATAATATTCAATAACAGACCCTGCTTTAATAGAGGCAAATAGACGTGACATAGAAGAGTTTGCTCCAATGCTTAAAAAGAAGGTATAAAAAGGAGAATCTTTAGAGCTACGAATAATTTCAATCTCATAAGTCTGACGAATACCTAATTTAGGATCGGATAAAAGTGTTTTGTCATTTAAGGTATTAAGTTTATCCTTATTTATTTCTTCTTCAGCTTCACCCTCTTTAAGAATAAAGGTTTGCACTTCTAAAAGGTTAAAATCAAAGTCTGAAACCTTCATCCCATAAGTATTAGCAGTGGTAACAAGTACTTTAGCAATATTTTCTGTTCGTACAATAAAAGGATTAAATTCAGGTACCGTAGCGCTAGTTTCGTTCAAGTTTATCCTTTGTATTTTAGGGTGTTCTTTAATATTATTATACTATTATATGTGCAAATATCAGAAAGAATTATACAAATTATTAGGGACTTATGTTTAAATCAATTGTCACCAACAGTATCGGCATACTATTTTCACGTATTTTAGGTTTTATCCGTGACCTTTTAACCGCATCTATCTTAGGGGCAAATATCTACAGTGATATCTTTTTTATTGCCTTTAAACTCCCTAACCTTTTTAGACGTATCTTTGCTGAGGGCGCCTTTGCGCAAAGCTTTATACCTAGCTTTACAGCGGCTAAGCATAAGTCTATCTTTGCCGTGCATGTTTTTGTACTTTTCTTTTTTATCATTTTTTTACTTACCATGCTCATTCAACTCTTTCCTTACGCAGCCGCTAAGTCCATAGCCCTTGGTTTTGATGAGAAGACCTTAGAACTTGCTGCGCCATTTGTATCTCTTAACTTTTATTATCTACTTCTTATCTTTGCTGTTAGTTTTTTATCTGCCTTACTTCAGTATAAAGAGCATTTTGCTACAACAGCTTTTTCTACGGGCTTGCTTAATATTTCAATGATTTCAGCACTCTTACTTTCTCAGGACAAAGATTCTCAAGATATAGTATATTATTTGAGTATTGGTGTCCTTGTCGGAGGTTTTTTACAGTTTATCTCTCATCTTGCTATGGCTAAGAAAAAAGGCTTATTTAAACTTATTCTCGGTGGCTTTAAACATTTCAATTCACATAAGGAAGAAGTTTCCAAAGATAGAAGCCGTTTTCGTTCTAGCTTCTTACCTGCTATTTGGGGAAACTCTACCGCGCAGTTTGCTGCCTTTTTAGACACCTGGCTTGCTACCTTCTTAGTTTCAGGTTCTATTTCTTATCTTTATTATGCTAATCGTATCTTTCAACTTCCTCTTGCCCTTTTTGCTATTGCTACCTCTGTTGCCTTATTTCCTCGTATTTCTAAATATATCCGACATAATAAAAAAGAAGAAGCCGACAAGGCTTTTTTTACAGCCTTTTGGTTTTTAGCAAGTTTATTAACACTGAGTATGATTGGCGGGTTTATTCTTTCTAGTGAAATTATTTGGCTCTTATTTGAAAGAGGTGCCTTTAGTGCTATAGATTCACAAAATACTTCTACTATCTTACAGATGTATATGCTAGGTTTGTTTCCCTTTGGTATTAGTAAGTTGCTTTCGCTTAAACTTTATGCAGAGCATAGACAGGGTGAAGCGGCTAAAATAGCCACCTATTCTCTTGCTGGAAATATTGTCTTATCCTTAGCCCTTATTACACCTTTTGGCGCTATGGGGCTTGCCTTAGCTTCTTCTTTAAGTGGTTTTATCTTATTTATTTATACCATTAAGGCTTATGGATTAGAGCGTTTTTTAGCTATAATTTCTCATAAAAATGCCTTATGGTTACTTCTTTCTAGCCTTGCATTAGTACTTATCCTTATCTTATTTAAAGAGTTCATCCATGACTATCTATAATTCCGTTTCAAAAACCAAACAAGAGTTTGTTCCCATTACTGCTGGAAAGGCTACCTTATATGTATGTGGGCCAACTGTATATGATGATGCCCACTTAGGCCATGCTAAGTCTGCACTGGTTTTTGACCTTCTAGTTCGTATACTTAAGGCAAATGACTTTGAAGTAACCTTCGCAAGAAACATTACTGATATAGATGATAAAATCGTTAAAAAAATGAGCGAATTAAATATAAGTTTAGAAGAACTAACTCAGAAATATACAGATGCTTATCATAGAGATATGGACGCCCTTGGTATTATGAGACCTGATATCGAGCCTAAGGCCACAGAGTCTATGGATTCGATGATTAAACTTATTTCTACTCTTATTGAAAAAGGCCATGCTTATAAAACAGATGATGGGGATGTATATTTTGATACTCAAAAAGACAATAAATATCTTACTATTTCAAGCCGTGTACAGGACCAGCAAGACACACAAAGCCGTATAGAAGAAAATACAAATAAGAAAAACCCTGCTGACTTTGCATTGTGGAAACACTTTGATGAGGGTGTACGTTATGAAACAGAGTTTTCAGCAGGACGACCAGGTTGGCATACTGAATGTGCTGCGATGATAGAAGAGCACCTAGCTGTAGAAGGTGAATACGCTATAGATATACATGGTGGTGGAGCTGATTTACTTTTTCCTCATCATGAAAATGAAGCTGCTCAACATAGATGTTCATCTAATCAAGAATTAGCAAAATACTGGATGCATAATGGTTTTGTTAATATAGATGGTGAAAAAATGTCAAAATCCTTAGGTAACTCATTTTTCTTAAAAGACGCGCTAAAGTCTTATCATGGAGAGGTCTTACGTTTTTATCTTTCTTCTACACATTACCGTGGAGATTTTAACTTTAATGAACTTGACTTACAGGCTTCCAAAAAACGTTTAGACAAACTTTACCGACTAAAAAAGCGTCTATTTGGAATGAAAATTACGGATGAAAAAACAGACTTTCAAAAAAGCTTACTTGAAGTACTATCAGATGACTTAAACATTTCAAAGGGCCTTTCCTTATTAGATGAAATGATTTCAAAGGCAAATGAAGTCTTAGATGCAAATCCAAAAGATAAACTTATCAAAAGACAAAGTCTTTCTGACATGGCTTATATAGAAAAACTTTTAGGATTTGGCTTGCAAAATCCTTTTGAATATTTTCAATTTGGTATAAATGAGGACTTAAAAACAAAAATTGACCTGTTAATAGAAAAAAGAAGTCTTGCAAAAAAAGAAAAAGACTTTACAAGTTCAGATGCAATTAGAGATGAACTTCTTGCCTTAGACATTTCTATCATGGACACGGCTAATGGCACTTTTTGGGAAAAGAATTAGTACAAAGGTTCTTCCTTTGGGTGTATTAAAGGCCTGCTTTTACAATTTCAAACTCAGATTAAATATTTTTAAGTATAATCACAATAAAAAAGAGAGCGTAATCTATTGCTTATTCCTTACAGTGCTATCAAACCTTATCTTTTTAAGCTCCAACCCGAAACAGCTCACCATTTAGTTGAGTTCTTTTTACGCGGGTCTAATGTCTTTCCTTCAGCTTATAATCCTTGGATAAAAGACCATTTTATTCAACATGATTCTTTATCTCAAGAACTGTTTGGGCGTACTTTTTTAAACCCTGTGGGTTTAGGTGCAGGCTTTGATAAGAATGCCACTATGATTCGTGGAATGCAGGCCCTTGGTTTTGGCTATACCGAAATCGGAACTGTTACTCCTAAACCTCAAGCAGGAAATCCTAAACCTAGAATGTTCCGTCATATTGAAGAAGAAGCCGTTCAAAATGCTATGGGCTTTAATAATGATGGAATGGCTAAGGTTGAGCGTCGTTTAAAAGAACGTTTTCCTTTTTCTACACCTATTGGTGTTAACATTGGTAAGAATAAACTCACGGAAGAAAAAGACGCTATTAATGACTATACAACACTTATCAAAGAGTTTAAAGACCTTTGTGATTATCTCGTTATTAACATCTCTTCTCCTAACACACCAGGATTAAGAGATTTACAAAATGAAGATTTTATCACAGCTCTTTTTTCTGAAGCTAAAAAACTTACCGATAAGCCAATCATGTTAAAAATTGCTCCTGATATGAGTCCTGAACAAGCTGTTGAACTTTCTAAGATGGCAGTTAAGGCAGGAGCAGCAGGTATTATTGCTACTAATACAAGTATTGATTATTCTTTAGTGTCAAATCCTAAGGATATTGGTGGTATTTCAGGCGCTGTTTTAAAAGAAAAATCTTTTATTATCTTTGAAGCTATTGCAAAAGAGCTTTATGGAAAATGTATCTTGATTTCTGTTGGAGGTATTGACTCTGCCGAAGAAGCCTATAAGCGTATTAAAGCAGGTGCCTCTTTAGTGCAGATACTTTCAGCCATTGTTTTTCATGGTCCAACACTTATTCGTGATATTAACGAAGGTCTTGTAGAGCTTTTAGCAACTGATGGTTATAAAACCATTTCTGAGGCTATAGGAGCGGATAGACAAAATGCTTAAATTACTTAATGCATTAATTATTACAACAGGAGTACTGATGTCAGCATCTTTACCAGCATACCAAACACAAACTCTAGAAAATGGTCTTCAAGTCGTCGTTATCCCTATGGAAAACAAAACCAGCGTTATCTCAACAGATATCTTTTATAAGGTTGGATCTCGTAACGAGGTTATGGGTAAAAGTGGAATAGCACATATGCTTGAACACATGAACTTTAAATCAACAGACAATCTTAAATCTGGTCAGTTTGATGAAATTGTAAAAGGAATGGGTGGACTTTCTAATGCATCTACTGGTTTTGACTATACACACTATTATATAAAATCTTCTACTAAGAACTTAAATAAATCACTTGATCTTTTTGGTGAGTTAATGGAGTCACTTAAGCTTAAAGATGATGAATTTCAACCTGAACGTAATGTTGTAGCTGAAGAAAGAAGATGGAGAACTGACAATTCACCTCTAGGATATATGTACTTTAGACTTTTTAATAATACTTACCTTTACCATCCTTACCACTGGACACCAATTGGTTTTATGGGAGATATTCAAAATTGGAAGCTAGAAGATATAACAAGTTTTCATGAAACCTTTTATCAACCAAAAAATGCCATTATCATTGTAACAGGTGATGTAAAAGCTGAAGATGTATTTGCTCAGACTAAAGAACATTTTGCACGTATAAAAAATAAAAAAGACATCCCAACTGTACATCAAATAGAGCCAAAGCAAGATGGGGCTAAACGTTTAATCGTATATAAAGAAAGTGAAGTAGAAATGCTTGCAATCACTTATCATATACCTAACTATCAGCACAAAGACCAACCTGCTCTTTCAGCAATATCAGAAATGCTAAGTTCAGGTAAGAGTTCACGCCTTTATCAAAGTCTGGTAAGTGATAAACATCTTGCTAATCAAATTTATGCTTATAACATGGAAAACATTGATCCAGGTCTTTTCATCTTTATGGCAGTTTGTAATCCTGATGTTAAAGCTGAAGACGTTGAAAAAGAGATCTTACACGAAATTGAAAAACTTCGTACAAAGCATGTTAAAGATGCTGAGTTAGCTAAGGTTAAGATCAGTACAAAAGCAGACTTTATATATTCTTTAGAGTCTTCTTCTTCAGTAGCTGACTTATTTGGTGGGTATCTTGCTCGTGGGAATTTAGAACCCCTTATGACATATGAAGACAATATTAATGTCCTTAGTCCACAAGATATCCAAACAGCAGCTTTAAAATATTTTGATGAAACACAATCAACCACCGTTATATTAAGGAAAAGCAATGACTAAAGTAACAGGCGCAACCACAGCTCTCATAACCCCTTTTAGAAATGAAACCTTAGATGAGCAGTCTTATGCAAATCTTATTAAAAGACAAATTGCTAATGGGATGGACGCAATCTGTCCCGTTGGCACTACGGGTGAGAGTGCAACACTTACACATGATGAACATAAAAGATGTATAGAAATAGCCGTAGAAGTATGTAAAGGAACCAATACAAAGGTTCTTGCAGGTTCAGGTTCAAATGCAACTTTTGAAGCCGTTGACCTAGCTATTCACGCTCAAAAATGTGGTGTTGATGCTATCTTTTCGGTAAGCCCTTATTATAACAAGCCTTCTCAAGAAGGTCTTTACCAACATTATAAGGCCATTGCTGAAGCTGTTCCAGACTTAGGAATGATGCTTTATAATGTACCTGGACGAACTATGGTTGATATCTCTGCTGATACAACTATCCGTCTTTTTGATGATTTTGACAATATTTATGGGGTTAAAGAAGCAACAGGTTCATTAGAACGTACTGTTGAACTTCTTTCTCGTCGTCCTCTTTTAGCAGTACTTTCTGGAGATGACGCAATTGACTTTCCCATACTAGCTAATGGTGGTGCAGGTTCAACCTCTGTAACATCAAACCTACTGCCTGATTTAAAATCTCAAATGGTTCATTTTGCCCTTGAAGGTAAGTTTAAAGAGTCTAAGGCTCTTAATGACAAGCTTTACCCTATCAATAGCGTAATGTTTTGTGAATCAAACCCAATACCAATTAAGGCAGCCATGTATATCGCTGGTTTAATTGACACTTTAGAATATAGACTACCTCTTTTAGCTCCAAGTGTTGAAAACATGAAGAAGATAGAAGAAGTAATGAAACAATATGAAATTAAAGGACTGTAATGCAAGGTAAGACTCTTTTTATTAGTGGTGGAACGCGTGGAATTGGAAAGGCTATTGTTTATGCCTTCGCTGAAAGAGGATGTGATGTAGCCTTTACTTATGCTTCATCAGCAGACATTGCAACTGAGATTATTGCAGACATTGAATCAAAGTTCAAGGTTAAATGTAGAGCTTATAGATTAGATATTATGGAACCTTTAACATACAAAGATGTTTTCAAGTTATTTGATGAAGATTTCTCAACTCTTGACTTCTTCATATCAAACGCTATCATCTCTGGACGCGCGGTTGTAGGTGGTTTTGCGCCATTTATGAGACTTAAACCAAAGGGTCTAACAAATATCTATACTGCTACAGTAGCTGCCTTTGTCGTAGGTGCTCAAGAAGCGACTAAACGTATTGAAGCAACTGGAAATGGTGGTTCTATCATTTCTATGAGTTCTACAGGAAACCTTGTTTATACACCTAATTATTCAGGTCATGGAACAAACAAGGCAGCTGTTGAGACTATGGTTAAATACGCTGCAGCAGAACTTGGAGAAAAGAATATCCGTGTTAATGCTGTTTCTGGTGGTCCCATTGACACTGATGCACTAAAAGCCTTCCCTAACTACGAAGAAGTTAAGGGTGAAGTTGTTAGACGTTCTCCTCTTTCTAGAATGGGTAAGACAACAGACCTTACGGGTGCTTGTCTTTTCTTATGTGGAAATGAATCTTCATGGATGACAGGTCAGACTATCGTTGTAGACGGTGGAACCACTTTTCAATAAGGCCAAAAATATTTTTTATACTTAGAGTATCTAATAGATACTCTTAATATTTTATTCTTAATAAAGTTCTTTTTGAGAGCTTTATCAATCATAAAACAAAGTTTCAATATGTCTCAACAAAAAAGTAAAATACTAAATATTCCTAATATGCTAGCCTTTATCCGTGTGCTTATGGCACCTATAATGTTTTGGGTTATCTTAACACCTGAGTTCTTCACAGACCAAGGTATACATATAACCTGGGTATATTACCTCGCTGCCCTGCTCTTTGTACTAGCAAGTACCACAGACTTTTTTGATGGATATGTAGCGCGTATGTTAGACCAGGCTACAATTCTTGGAAAAATTCTAGATCCACTTGCTGATAAGATGTTAACTATTGGTGCTTTTTTAGCCCTTATGATGACAGGTGACGCAAGTCCTTGGGCCATCTATATTATCATCGTAAGAGAACTCTTTATCACAGGCCTTAGAACTGTAGCAGTTGCAGAGGGCATTGATGTAGGTGCTTCAATTGCTGGTAAAGTAAAGACAGTTACTCAGATGATAGCCATTGGCTTTTTAATTATGCACTGGGACTTACTTAACTTTGTTCCTTTTGCTGTTGATAACACCCTACTTTGGTTTGCAGTTATTTTAACTGTATACTCAGGCGTAGAATATATTATAGGCTTTTCAAAAGCCTTTAAGGATAAATAATGGGTTGGTTTGTTTCTCTTTTAGTGCTATCTGCACTTATTTTCTTTCATGAATTAGGTCATTACATCGCTGCGAGAATGATGGGCGTGTCTGTAAAAATCTTTAGTATAGGCTTTGGTAAGACTATCTATTCTTTTAACTGGATAAACACTGAGTGGAAGATTTCTATGATTCCTCTTGGTGGATATGTACAAATGAAGGGTCAAGAAGATATGGATCCTAATGCTAGAAGTGATGATGATGACTCCTATAATGTCAAAACACCTTCTCAAAGAATTTTCATACTTCTAGCCGGTCCTTTTGCAAACTTTGTTATCGCTTTCTTCTTATTTTGGGCTATTGGACTTGGCGGACCAAAGGTCTTACTTCCTGTTATTGGTCAGGTTGTTAAAGATTCACCTGCTTTTATGGCAGGTCTTGAAAGCAATGACACTATTAAAAATATAAATGGTGTTGATATAGATACCTGGACAGAGATGGCTAAGGCTATTTCAGGTTCAAAAGGTGCCATTAATATCACCCTTGAAAGAGGTCAATACATCCAAAACTTTACTATCACGCCGCAAATGCGTGAGGCTAAAAATGACTTTAATGAAACAGTACAAAGAAGAATGATTGGTATAGGCGCGGCAGGAGAAACTAAAGAACTTGAAATTTCCAATTCTTTTTCTTACGCAGTTGAGCAAACCATTTGGGCTTCAGGCCTTATTTTTGGAGGTGTTAAAAGACTTATAACGGGTGATGTACCTGTTAAGGAACTTGGTGGTGTTATAAGCATAGTAAAGATTACCGCTGACGCAAGTCAACAAGGTTGGATGGCCGTCTTCTTTTTTGCTGCACTCATCTCAGTAAACCTTGGTATCTTAAACCTTTTCCCTATTCCTGCTCTTGATGGCGGACATATTATGTTTAACTTATACGAGATAATTTTCAAACGTCCTCCAAATGAAACAGCTCTTATGCGTTTTACTATTGCAGGATGGGTCATACTTTTTGCTCTAATGTTTTTAGGCATATATAATGATATAAATAGATTAGTTGGTTAATATAAATATCATTAACTAGAAATAAGTACACAATCTCCCTATTTTTTAACTCTTTGTGTTAAAAAATAGAAATCTTTGAATAAGGTCTTACTTATAGGGCCTTCAGAATATAAGTAAGTCAAGGTAGAAGG
>DTVI01000050.1 GCA_012963655.1 Sulfurimonas sp. | reverse complement strand
CAATAAAAAATAAATATTAATTTTAACTATAAAAAGGGGGGAATCTGTAAAATTTATCGGAAATGATCTTGAAAATAATAGTAAATATTTTTTAATTAATGAGTTTATTAAAAAGGAGAGTAGTAAAAGGAGTAAAGATAAGAGGTTTTAACACCTCTTAAAAAGATTATACGTTGTCGCGAATCGCAAGTTTAGTAATAAGAGTGTTGTAACCCTCTTTGTTCTTACGCTTGAAATAACGCATCAAACGACGACGTTGTCCTACAAGTTTAAGAAGACCAAGACGTGATGCATGATCTTTTTTATGTATTTTAAGGTGTTCAGTAAGTTCTGCAATACGATTACTAAGTAATGCGATTTGAACCTCTGATGATCCTGTGTCGTTTTCTGTACGAGCAAATTCTTTTATAATTGCTGCTGTGTTCGCCGAATCTAAAGCCATAATGACCTCCCTGATTGGTATATTAATTTCCCAAAGAATTTGAGATGCGCAATTATAGCTGAATATTTATTAAATTTATAGGTGTTTTTTTCTTTTACTTGTTATTTTGTTTATCATCTGAACTTTTCACTTCAGTAGTAAGTTACTTATTATGTTCCCTTACTTGTTTCCGACCATTAGTAAGATAGTGAACTTTAGAAAAAATCTCCCGAAATGAGTTTCAGACCCAATCTCTATGGGGTACCCTCAATACAGATATCTTTCTCCGTTTAGAAAACGACTCTGTTAGAGCGAAGCGAGTTTGGCGTTGTTAGCTGAAATAATCTCGCAGTGAGGGAACTTAACAGAGCTAAAGTTCGAAGCTAGAAGAACGATATTTTACGCTTTTTTCTCGATAGAAAAAGGGCAGACACCTGAAAGTAATACTATTTATGCCAATATATTCAAACTCTCAAACCAACTAAAAGGAGAGAAACAAACAAGATAAAATCTATCTTTAATACATTTTATGTATAATTCTTCTTATAAATTAAGTATACCTCTACCATAGAGATAAGGACTCAATAGATGCTAATGACAAGAGCCAGCGAATATGCCTTACTATCTTTAGTGACATTAGCAAATGCAAGTGACCCTATGGACACAGAAACCCTAGCCCATGACTTAGGCATTTCAAAAAGTTTTTTGGCCAAGATTCTTCAATCTCTTGCAAGAGCTGGAATTTTAAAGTCATATAAGGGTGTTAGGGGTGGATTTATTCTTATTCAACCTAAAGAAGAAATCACCCTTCTTACCATTATGAAAGCTGCTGAAGGAAAAGACCCTTCTGTCTTTGATTGTTCAGGAGGTGTTGGAAACTGTCCTACTGAAAAAGAAGATTCTTGCCATATTTATCCTTTTATCCATAACTTACAAGGTAAGATTGATGACTTTTTAGAGGGTATGACCCTTGAAGATATTTTAGAAAAAGAGACTACTTAAAAAGTGGCTAGAAAAAATAAAACTGTCATACTTGGATTACTCACACCCGTACTAGAATTTATAGTTCGAACCCGTGATCTAAGTATTGTATTTTTTGTAATGGCTATTTTAGCCATTATTATTGTTCCTCTTCCTTCTGTTCTTTTAGACTTTATGTTAACAATATCTATAGCCATAGCTGTTTTAATCATCTTAATCTCTTTATACATCCCAAAACCTACTGATTTAACCACCTTCCCTACTCTTATACTTATAATCACTCTATTTAGGCTTTCTTTAAATGTAGCTACAACAAGAATGATTTTAAGCCATGGGCATGAAGGGCCTGAAAATGTTTCAGACATTATTTCTAGCTTTGGTGACTTTGTTGTAGGTGGGAACTATGTCATTGGTATCATTGTTTTTTCTATCTTAGTGCTAATTAACTTTATGGTTATTACTAAGGGTTCAACTAGAGTTGCTGAAGTTGCCGCGCGTTTTACACTTGACGCAATGCCAGGTAAGCAAATGGCCATTGACGCAGATTTAAATGCAGGTCTTATTGAAGAAAGCGAAGCAAAAGAACGTCGTGCCTCAATCCTTCAAGACGCAAACTTCTATGGGGCTATGGATGGTTCGGCTAAGTTTGTAAAGGGTGACGCGGTTGCAGGTATCATCATTACTATCATTAACATCATTGGTGGCTTTTTAATTGGTGTTTTTCAACATGATATGTCGGTAGGTGACTCCGCCTCAATCTTTACTATCTTAACCATTGGTGATGGTCTTGTTTCACAAATCCCTGCCCTTATCATTTCAACTGCCACAGGTATTATGATTACAAGAGCTTCAAGTGATCAGTCCAACTTTGCAGAAGGTACCATTAATCAACTTATGGGAAATGCTAAGACCCTTCTTATTGTTGGTTTTATTATGATTATGTTTGCTCTTGTACCAGGTTTACCTACTGTTTCAATGGGATTTGTAGGTTTTTTGTTTTTGAGTATGGGATACCTTATCTTACAAAATGAAAAAGGCGAACTCAAACTCTTTCTAGACAAGGGTTCTAATAATAAAAACAAGGATGGAAGTCCTTCTACTGCAGGAGATTCTGCTTCAATAGAACAAGGTTCTAAGCCACCTGCTAAGAGTCATGAAGAGATTAAAAAAGAAGAAGAAGCGGCTCTTGAAGACATTTTAAAAATTGAAATGCTTGAACTTACCCTTGGTTATCAATTAATTCGTTTAGCCGACGCAGGTCAAGGTGGCGATTTACTTGAGCGTATCCGGTCAATGCGCCGTAAGATTGCTTCTGACTTTGGATTTTTAATGCCTCAGGTACGTATACGTGATAACTTACACCTAGACCCAAGTCATTATCAGATCTTACTAAAGGGTATTGAAATTGGTAATGGCGCTATTCAGCCTGATAAGTTCTTAGCTATGGATTCAGGAATGGCAACAGAAGAGATGGAAGGTGAGAAGACAAAAGAACCTGCCTTTGGTTTAGATGCTATTTGGATTAAACCTGAGCTTAAAGAAGATGCTATTATGAATGGGTACACCGTCGTTGACCCTGCTACAGTAATAAGTACGCACATGTCAGAACTTGTTAAGTCACACGCCGAAGAGCTTCTTACAAGACAAGAAACACAAACCCTAATAGATAAGATGAAAAATGACTTTCCTGTGGTGGTTGATGATGTTCTTAAGGTTGCAAGCGTTGGTCTTATTCAGCGTATCTTTAAGGCACTTTTACATGAAAAGATTCCTCTTAAAGATATGCTTACTACCTTAGAAGGTATTGCAGATATTGCAGAATATTCTAAGAATGTTGACTTTATCGTTGAACAAGTACGAGCAAAACTTGCCCGTGTTATTACGGCCATGTATAAATCACCTGATGGAGCCATTAAGCTATTAACCTTTGATACGTCAACAGAGCAAAAAATCTTAGAAAAATCAACAGAACAAGACGGGGTTCGAAACCTTGCGCTTAATGTTGGCGAGATAAATGCTCTTATCCAAGGGGTGAGTGATAAGGCAAGTACCTTACTTCAACAAGGCGTTTCTCCTGTTATTTTAATAGTAGACCCACAACTTCGAAAACCATTGGCAGAGATCTTTGAAAGATTTAACCTTGAAGTTATTGTTTTATCACACGCAGAAATTGATTCAAATGCGAAATTTGAAGTTATGGGAAGCATCTCAATAGAACTCTAAAGTTTTACACACAAATAAGTTATAATTATATGAAGGCAAAATACAATGAACACAATATATCACCTATCACACATTGATTTAGATGGATACAGCTGTCAACTTGTGATGGCACAAGCGTATAAGAACATAAAGTTTTATAATGCAAATTATGGAGCAGAGGTAGGCGAACGTCTACATGAAATGCTTGACGCAATTAAAGCAGATAAAAAAGATGCAAACATCTTAATCACAGACCTTAACCTTACTATGGATGAGTCTAAATGGCTTACGAGAGAGGTTCAAAGACTTAAAGACTTTGAAAAGATGGATGTTAAGATTCAACTTTTAGACCATCACGGAAGCGGCCAAGATTCAGCTGATAAGTTTGACTGGTACTTCTTAGACACAACTCGATCTGCAACACAAATCACCTTTGATTATGTAAAAGAGCATTTTGAGATATCTCCTGAATCTGCTGCTTGGATTACACCTTATATAGCTATTGTTGATGCAGTAGACTTATGGCACCAAGAAAAGCATGATGCTTTTGAATATGGAAAGGTTTGTATGCGTCTTGTTACTGAAACACGTGAACTTAACCGTGTGATGTTTGCAGATGATGATAGAGCCTATAAACATGCCCTACTTTTTGAAGCAGCTCAAATGCTACCATTAGATAATTCAAATATCTTACTTGATGAAAACATTCATACTTTAAAAAAGAATTATTTCAAAAAAAACAATGATGATACTCTAGACAACCTAGCGACTGCCTTTATCGTTGATCTTTTAGGGAAAGAAAGAAAAGATAAGACTATTTATTACAAGGGGTATAAGGGATACCTATCTTACGCACTAGGAAATACTTCTATAGTAGGGAATGCTTTCTTAGTAGCCTTTGATGATTATGACTTCATTGTGGATGTGGGTCCACGTGGAACGATGAGTCTAAGAGCGAACAATAAGGTAAATGTTTCACATATTGCTAAAGAATGGGCTGGCGGCGGTGGTCATCCTAACGCATCTGGTGGACGTATCTCTGGCTTTAAAGAACAGTTTAGGTATGACAAGGTTAAAAGACAGATGCAAGACCTTATAGACGATTGTGAATCACGCTCAGGAAAGCTAGAATATAAAAAAGAAGACTAGTCTTTTATAAAGAGTTCAAAGCATTTTGTAAAGACTCTTGAAGCCCCTGTTTATATTTTGACTCAGGCAAGACTTGAGTCTCTTTCAACTTCTTTAATAGATGAGTTCTGAACTCATCTATTAAACCCTTCTCTACATTAAAATAATAACTACACATCTCATCTATCCAAGTATATCCTTTAACATATCCCTTAGAATATAATTTATCCACATCTTTACCAAAACGAGGATGGGAGGCATTTTGATAATTAGAAGAACTGATAATATCAAGAATTTGTTTAGCTGATTTCATAAACAGATAATAAACGATTTTTTGATATTTTGGAAAAAGTATGACAAATAAAAATATTTTTTGAAAAGAAGTTGAAAACTAACATAATTATAATGAACACGTACCCCATTTAATTCTTAAGCCGTTTTGTTTAGTTTTATATGTTGTTGAAATGTCATTATGGAGGGAGTTTCCAAGTGGTGGGTTGGGCGAGACTCGAACTCGCGACCACTCCGTTATGAGCGGAGGGCTCTAACCAACTGAGCTACCAACCCACTTGTATTGAATAAGGTCGAGATTATAGGGCTTAAATACTTATAAGTATCTAAAATTACTTTAAAATTTTAGACTTTTTAATTATTTTACGAGTGGATCTATTAAACGACGGTCTGAATTGTAATAAAAAGTGAATCTAAAGGCCAATAAATTTTGAAGTATCGCAATGATAATCATAAAGTTTACAAAGCTACTTCCCCCATATGAGAACATAGGAAGAGGCACGCCTACAACCGGTGCAAGTCCAATAGTCATAGCAATATTAATACTCATATAAATGAAAAATAAAAAGGCTAGAGATAAGCTTACTACCTTGATATAATAATCTTTATTCATCCAGGATATGGAAAAAAGATGCAAGATTAAAATAGCGTAGATTGCCACTAATAATAAGGCACCTAAGAAACCAAAACGTTCTACTACATAAGCAAAAATGAAATCACTTGAGGCAATAGGTAAGAATTTCATTTGTGTTTGAGTTGCTTCTTCCATAGAATTACCACTTAAACCACCTGAACCAATAGCAATAATAGACTGCTGAACATGATAAGAAGGTTTTTCACTTAAGAAATCATGTATGCGCTTTTTTTGATAATCATGTAGTTGTCCGTATAAAAGTGGTGCAGATAAAACTAGAATAACGCCTATACTTGCCCAAATTTTCCAATACACACCTATTACAAAGAGTACACCAAAGCCTAATAACATTAATACCATAGCTGTACCAAGATCAGGTTCTTTGACAATAAGTAAAAAAGGAAGGAGAATAAAAAAACTTAATTTCAAGAAGTCTTTAAGTCGGTATCCATCATAAGGTGGTGGGTTTCTACTAATTAAATAAGCCAACATTAGTACAAAGGCAGGTTTAATTAATTCAGAAGGTTGCAGGGTGAAGTTAATGAAAGGAAGCTCTAACCACCTCGTAGCGCCTAGACGTGATATCCCAACAAATTCAACTGCAATAAGCAAACCAATATTAAACCAATATAAGAAAGGGATTAACCATGAGAATCGTCGTATGGGAAAAAGAAAAAAGAAAACAAAGGCAATTACAGAAACTAAAACATATATACTATGTTTTTTTGCAAGTGCTGGGACAACCTCTCCAATCAACATACCTGAAACAAGGATAAGGGGTAAGATTAAAGCCATAATAAAATAATCAAAATGTGTTATAATTCTGCGATCAATTTTTTTAAACATAGGCGAATTATATCACTATTTTTAATATTATTACGGTACGAACTAAATATATACTTTTTAAGGCTCCATAATGCAAGAAAACGCTGACTTTATTTGTGAAACTCCCCAACGACTCGATAAATTTTTAAGTACAAGCTTAGAAACTACTAGAAACCAAGTTTTATCTTTAATCAAAGATGGACATGTTAGTGTTGAAACTAAGACAGTAACAAAAACAGGTTTAAAATTAAAACCTGAACAAAAAATTCATGTAGACTTTCCTCCGGCTATTATAACAGAGCCTTTAACAATCGACTTTGATGTAGAGATATTATTTGAAGATGATGATATTTTAGTTATCAATAAACCTAAGGGACTAACTGTTCACCCTGCCCCTTCTGTAAAAGAAGCCACCTTAGTAGACTGGCTAAAACATAAGGACATTCGTCTTTCTACCATTAGTGGTGAAGAAAGACATGGAATTGTACACCGCTTAGATAAGGGAACAACGGGGGTTATGGTTGTTGCAAAAAACAATGAAGCACATGAAGCTCTGTCTCAACAACTTCAAGACCGTACTATGGGACGTTTTTATCTTGCAATTATAGATATTCCTTTAAAAGATAATATTATTATAGACAGACCAATTGCTAGAAATGGAACGAATCGTTTAAAAATGGCTGTTGTTGAAGGTGGAAAAGAGTCTAAAACTCAGTTTACAAAACTTTACCCTTCTTTTGATGAAAGATCTGAACTTATCACCTGTAAACTTTTTTCAGGACGTACTCACCAAATTCGTGTACATCTTGAAAGTATAGGCAGAGGGATAAAAGGCGACCATTTATACGGTTTTAAGAGCAAAGAAGATAAAATAAATGAAATTTTCCTACATGCATATATATTATATTTTGTGCACCCTACTTCTGGTGAAACGATGGAATTTGTTGCACCTATAGATGAAGGTATGAAAGACTATTTAAATAACAATTTTGATATGGAGTACATTAATGAAGCAACTGATCCTACCAACTTTAGCCGCCACTTTACTTCTATTTAGTGCCTGTACTAAGCAGCCTTCTCCAACAGACGAACCAAAGATAGACCCAAGCCTACCTACAGTAAATGTAAATGGGCATATAGAGTCTATGAGCAGTATTGCCTTTGAGTGGAAACCTCTTCAGGACCCTCGAGTAAAAGGATATTATGTTTATAGAAATAATCCTAAGACAAATGATAATAAGCTAAAACGACATAATATTGTTAAAAGTCGTTTTGTATCACACTATACAGATAAAGATTTAGAACCAAATACAAGCTATATTTATCGTTTTTCTTCTTATAATAATAAGTTTCAAGAATCAGATGCTTCTAAAACTTTTCGTGTGACCACAAGCCCTTTATTAAGTTCAGTAAGCTTTTTTGACTCTATTGGCAACCTTCCAAGAATGGCTAAATTAATTTGGCGTCCACATCATAGCCTTGCTGTAAAAGCATATATATTAGAGCGCCAAACTATTGAGAAAGCCCAATGGGAAGAGATTGCAACTATTTTTAATCGCTTGCAAGCAGAATACATAGACACTAATTTAGATGATAATCGTGTATATAAATACCGTTTACGTGCACTAACATATGAAAATATCAAGTCAACTCCAAGTGATATTGCGAAGGTTGTTACAAAACCTTTACCTCAAGAGATTCAAGAAGTTCAAGCTTCTATCAGCGAACCAAAAATGATTAAGGTTTCATGGAAACAAAGTAAGGAGAAAGACCTTGCTTATTATAATGTATACCGTTCTACTTCAGGAGAAGGCGCATATGCTTATTATATGAAACTCAATGAGACAAGCTTTAATGATGAAATAACCGAAGATGGTAAGAGTTTTTATTATAAAGTAACAGCTGTTGATACAGATGACTTAGAAGGTCTTAAACAAGGAGCACCTGCTCATGGAAGCACCTTAACAAAGCCAATGACACCAACCTTTATTGATGCCCTCGTACAAAAAGGTGCTGCTGTATTAACTTGGAAGAGTAATGATGCTCGAACTAAGACATATACTCTTATTAAGGTAAAAAAAGATTCATGGTATTCTTCAACATCAGTAGAGATTACCGGTATTTCAGACACTACCTACACTATAAAAGATTTACAACCTGATACAAAGTACCAATTTCAAGTTATGTCAGTAGATGAAAATAATATTGCGTCAGAACCAACCGAGGCTGTTGATGTACTATTTTCAACGCCAGATAGATAATATTTAAATGCCTCATATTCAAATAAAAGACTTTAAAGAAGTGAGTTTTCCATTTTCAAATCAGGACATAAAATTTGATTTTATTGCCAGTAATATTAAGTACCCTGATGAGAAACTCATTTGCGCGAAGAGTGAAGATAAGACCTTCTTATTGCAAGTTAAACAAGGCGAAACAAATTGGCTTTTAAAAAGTGATAAGGTGACACGCGTTTCTCCAAATCACCACATAAAAAACGCTATTAATGCTTATGCAGACAAGGCAAATTTAGAAATTCTATTTTCTAACCTTGCACAAAAGCAGACCCTTCATACACAAAAAGACTCAGCCTTAAAGCCTATAGACTTTTTTGCTAAATCATTTCCTGAAGCTGAGGAAATATGGGTAGAGGTAGGTTTTGGCTCAGGTGTACACTTAATCCATCAAGCCCAAGAGAATCCTAATGTACTTCATATTGGTATAGAAATTCATAAGGCTTCAATAGAACAGGTCTTAAAACAAATTGCGATCTTAGGTCTTGATAATATTATGCTAGTTGATTTTGATGCGCGACTTTTTTTAGAGTTTGTTCCCTCAAATCTTGTGGGACGTATCTTTGTACATTTTCCTGTGCCTTGGGATAAGAAACCACATCGACGTGTTATTTCGCATCCTTTTATTTCTGAATCAATTCGTGCCTTAAAAAAAGGTGGAACATTAGAACTTAGAAGTGATAGTGAAAATTATTTTGCTTATTCTTTACAAACCTTTTTAGAACTCAACCAAAGTGATTTTCAAGTACGAAAAAACCAAAATATTGGTATTATTTCTAAATATGAATCACGTTGGCGTAAGATGGAAAAAAATATTTATGACATTACCCTAACAAATAATGAAGTCTCAGAAGCTATTGAAAGTAATTATGATTTTTCTTTACAAAACAAGTCTAATGTTGATTTTGCGCAGCTTAATACCCAGACCATACGATTTGAAAATGGCTTTATACATTTTGAACGTGTATATACTATTGAAGAAGATGGCTATTTAGTACGTCTTTCTATGGGATCTTTTGATAAGCCTGAGCATTTATTTATCTTAGTAAAAGAGGGAAAAACATCTTATTTTCCACATCAACCCATTGCCTCACAAACGAACTATAATTCACATCTTAAACTGAAAGAGCTTTTACATGGATAAAGTGATTATTGCAACTGATCTTAGCCTCTCATATAATACGAATGAAACCATTATTAACCAATGTACCTTTGATATAAACTCAGGTGAATTTGTATTTATCACGGGGGCAAGTGGTAGTGGCAAGTCAACTTTATTAAAGTCTCTTTATGGTGCACTTACCCCAAAACAAGGTGACTTAGTTGTGGGTGGCGTAAAAATGAATAATATAAGTTCAAAAAAACTTAACTTTTTACGCCGACATGTAGGAATAGTTTTTCAAGACTATAAACTGATTAAAGAATGGACCATTGAAAAAAATGTAATGCTACCTCTAATTATTTCGGGGTATGCAAAAGATGTTTCTGAAACTCAGGTACAAAAACTACTAACGCATGTGAAGTTAAATCATCAATTAGGTAAATATCCTCTTGAGTTAAGTGGGGGAGAGCAACAAAGAGTGGCAATGGCCAGAGCCTTGGCCCATAACCCTATTATTATATTAGCAGATGAGCCTACTGGTAACTTGGATGATTATTCATCTCAAGTTATTTGGAACCTTTTAGAAGGTGCTTGTAGCCAACTAAAAACTACAGTTGTAGTAGTAACACACCAGATCCCTGAAACGATGAAAATCGATTACAAACATTTACATATTGAACACGGAAGTATTTATGAAATCTCTTAAAAACCATTTTTCTTTAATCGCAGCGCTTTTTACCATTTTATTTACTATACAGGTGTATCAAGTTCTTAACCGTTCTATCTCATCTTATCAAGAAAACCTACGTAAAAACTATTCCATCGTAATTATTTCTAACACTAACCTTCAAGAAGCAGCTATAAAAGCTAAGTTCTCTATCGTTCGTACCCTTGAAGAAATAAGCCCAGATAAGATTATAAAACGCTTAGAAAAAGAGATGGATAAGACTAGTTTAGGACTGCTTCGTGCTACCTTACCAAAGTTTTATAAGCTCTCACTAGAGCATTATCCACAGCCCTCAGAAATAGAAATACTTTCTTCTCAACTTCTTAATATGAAACATATTAAACGCGTTGAAAGTTTTTCTCAAACACATGATCAGATTTATAAACTTTTAC
>DTVI01000049.1:858-2834 GCA_012963655.1 Sulfurimonas sp. | reverse complement strand
AAAGGTGATTTTGAAAAGATAAATATTCAAAGAGCTAAAGATGGTGACAGTGCTTTTGCCAATCCAAGAAATGCAGCGGCGGGAAGTCTTAGACAATTAGACTCTCGTATTACTTCATCTAGAAACCTTGTTTTTTTACCTTATGGTATAGGTGAAAATTCATTAGAGTTTTCCTTATTATCTGAGCGCATGGCTTATATATATGAACTAGGTTTTAGAAGACCTCCTTTACGCTCTCTGGCTAAAGGCTTTACTGAGATACAAGAAGTGTATGAAGAGATGGTTGACAAGCGAGATGGCTTTGATATGATGCTTGATGGTATGGTGATTAAGGTAAATGAAGTTGAAGCGCAAGAAGAGATGGGATATACGGTTAAAACCCCTAGATGGTCATCAGCATATAAATTTCCAGCCGTTGAAAAAATCACAACAATAAAAGATATTATTCTCCAAGTAGGTCGCTCAGGAGCGGTAACACCTGTTGCCATTGTAGAACCTACACATATTGAAGGTGTCGTGGTTGAAAGAGCTTCCTTACATAACTTTGATGAGATAGATAGAAAAGATATACGTCTTGGAGATAAGGTGATAATCTTGCGTTCTGGTGATGTTATTCCTAAGATTATTAAGGTCTTAGTGCATGAAAGACAGGCAAATAGTCTTGCGTATGTTAGACCTAAGAATTGTCCTGTTTGTGCATCTGAACTTTTAGATGAAGGTGCCTTAACAAAGTGTCAAAACTTACAATGTACTTCTCGTGTGGTTAACTCTATTATTTATTTTGCTTCTAAAGCTTGTTTAAATATTGATGGTTTAGGCGATAGAATAGTAGAAGTTTTATTTGAAGTAGGCCTTATTAAATCTGTAATAGACTTGTACTCCTTGCGTTTAGAACAACTCCTAGAACTTGAAGGTTTCAAAGAAAAAAAATCACAAAAAATTATTAAGGCTATTGAAAACTCTAAGGGAAAAGAATGTTGGCGCTTTATTAATGGCATGGGTATAGAGCACATTGGAGAAGTGGCTTCTAAGGCCATATGTGAACACTTTGGTCTTGATTTTATTAATGTAGATAAAGAAAGACTCATAAAAGTTGAAGGTATTGGGGAAGAGATGGCGGAGTCTCTTTTAGAATTTATACGTGTTAATAGTGAGTATATACAAAGATTACAAGATGCACTTGAACCTCTTAAACCTGCTGAAAAAGTTGAAGCACAAGACAACCCTTTTAAGGGAAAAATTGTTGTTCTTACGGGGTCTATGTCTGAATCTAGAGGAAACATTAAAACTATGCTTGAGCTTTTAGGGGCAAAGGTGTCGGGATCTGTGTCTAAAAAAACAGACTTTTTGATTTATGGGGATGATGCTGGGTCTAAGTATGATAAGGCAATCAGTTTAAATGTTGAAACTATTACAGAAGAATATATGAGAGAAATAATTTAGTTTTTAACTGAAAAGTATTAAAATTACTTATATCGTATGTTGACGAAAAAAAATATTATACAAAGCTCAGGTACCCCATGCCCATTATTAGAAGGAACTAATATAGGTACTGTTCTTATGTCCGCTGAAGAATTTCAAGAGATTTCTAATATTCAGCAAAAATATTTACAAATGCTTGTTGAGGGAAAAGGTAAAGATACTATTTTAATAAGCTTGTGTAAGTTAAGTGAGTCCTTACTTCCAAATTCTGTTGCATCTATTATGCTCAAAGATAAGAAATCAGGTTTAATGAGTGTCTTATCTAGGCCAAGTGTTCCAGATGAAGGGCATCAAGTCTTAACTAGGTTAAAGCCTGGCCCTGGTAGTGGATCTTGCGGAAATGCAATTTATACAAATAAAGCACAGTTTGTAAGAGACACATTAAAAGACAAAAGATGGGCGGACATGCGCCATATCGCACGTGACTTTAACTTGTGCCCATGTAGGTCTATGCCAATACGCACAAAAGAAGGGGAAGCTATGGGTAGTTTTGC
>DTVI01000049.1:0-824 GCA_012963655.1 Sulfurimonas sp. | reverse complement strand
ACCCTTCACGCTTTCATAAAATGCTTTTAGATGTATCTGCTTTTATTGTTGGCGTTGTTATTCGTAGAGAAGTTAGTCTCGTATAATTCTAAAAAAACATACTGTAGATAGCTTAGAAATACAAGACTAACTTTTTTTTTCAGTCACTCCTTATGTAATCTTGTTAAACTTCTTCAAAAATTAAAAGACTTTTTATAAGAAGTCCCCTAAGGATTATCATGTCATACAACACACTTAGCCCCGAAGAAGCTTATGTAATCTTAGAAAAAGGTACAGAAGCCCCTTTTTCAGGAGCATTAAATGAAATTAAAGAAAAAGGTGTTTACACCTGTAAACAATGTAATGAACCCTTATTTAATTCACAATCAAAATTTGACTCAGGTTCAGGTTGGCCAAGTTTTGATGATGATATACATGGTGGGGTAAAACGTATTTCTGATACAGATGGGTATAGAGTTGAAATCGTTTGTGCTAATTGTGGTGGTCATTTAGGTCATGTATTTGAGGGTGAGAGAATGACAGAAAAAAGTACACGACATTGTGTAAACTCTTTGTCATTAAGTTTTATAAAAGAGGATTAATCCTCTTTTTTATCTTGCCTGCAAATAGTAAGGCTAGGGTAGACGAAGCTTAGATGTTTTTTCTTTGTCTTACATAAGGCTATAAAAAAAGACCATCTTCCTGATAGCATTTATTGAAATCTTCACCTTCATCATTCCCAGAAGTATTAGTATCTAAAGTAATATATTGAGCACTTAATTGTTCGTTTATAAGGTCGTGGAATAAACTATTTCTATGGGTAGCTAGAAAAAAGAAATATAAAG
>DTVI01000048.1 GCA_012963655.1 Sulfurimonas sp. | reverse complement strand
GAATATCACCTGTACTAGGTTCAATTGAGACCATGGCCCCATTAAGTTTATCCATTAAAGTCTGATTATAATCATTTGATGCTAAAGCCCGCTCTAAACTCATGTTGTATCCATCTTTTAAGGCTATACGCGCTGCTTCTTGCATACGAATATCAATAGTGGTATGAATCTTATAACCACCACCTTTAAGGTCTTTAAACTCGCCTCTTAACTGACGCAGCACCTCATCAACTATATAAGGTGCTCTGTTTTGAGTAAGCGTATCATCAAACACCTCAGGTCTTTCATGTAAGGCTTGCTCATAAGAGTTATCATCTATCCAACCAATGGTATGCATTCTTGACACTACACGATTACCCCGTCCTAAAGCTTGTTCATAATGACGTGTGGGAGAGTAATATGAGGGAGCCTTTGGCAAGCCAACAAGTACCGCTATCTCTTTAAGGCTTAAGTCATCAAGGTCTTTATGAAAGTAGCCAATAGATGCCGTTTTAATCCCATAATATCCATGACCATAATATATCTGGTTTAAGTATCTTTCTAAGATTTCTTCTTTAGTTAAAACACTCTCAATCTTTAGTGAAAAAAGAAGTTCTTTAAACTTACGCGAAAATTTCTTCTCACGGGTCAATAAGGTGTTTTTTACAAGTTGCTGAGTAATGGTAGAAGCACCCTCAACAAGTTTTCTCGCTTTTATATCTTTTATAATGGCACGCATTATCGCGTCTATATTAATACCAGGATGTTCAAAGAACATAGTATCTTCTATGGCTAAAAGAGCTTCAACAATTTGAGGGGGGATATCGTTAAAATGTACAAAGTATCGATGTTCTTTGTTGAAAATATTGGCAATTTTTTCACCATTTCTATCATAAATCTCTGTCGTTAATGTAGGATGATAATCTATAAGTTTATTAACCTCATACTTGATTTGGTTGTAATAATATACAACATACCCTACTCCCACAAAACTCGCCAATAAAAAAACTATAAACACATTTCTAAATCTAAACACACTTCTAATCATATTCTAAATTCCCGATTTGAAAAATTTGAGGAGATTAACACCTTTGTGTATTCCTCTTTTGGTTGAGAAAGAACCTCTGATAAAGCTCCATATTCCAGTACTTTTCCATTTTTAATTACACATATATCTTCACATAAATCTCTTGCTGACTTCATATCATGCGTTACAAATAACATCTTAAAACCCATCTTATCTTGAAGTTCTTTTAAGAGTTCAATAATCACTTGTCTATTTTTAGGGTCAAGGGCAGTTGTTGGCTCATCTAATAAAAGAAGTTTAGGGTGCGAACTTAAGGCCATAGCAATAATCACGCGCTGCAATTGCCCACCTGATAGCTCAGGAGGAAAACGCTCACTTAGTTCAAGATCTAAACCTACCTTTTCAAACAAGGTTTTCATCTTCTGCTCACTTGCAAAGAATTGTTTTTTAATCTTTGTTAAGGGAGAAAGAGCCGTAAAAGGATTTTGAGGAACAAAGGCAAGAGTTTTACCATTATTTAGTTCAAAAGAGGATTCAAGGTCTAACTGCATTTTCATTGAAGGGGGTAACATCCCAAGAAGGGCCTTTAAAGAAAGACTTTTCCCTGAGCCACTTTGCCCTACTAGAGCAAGTGACTTATTAATATCAAAAGCAATATCAACAAGGGTCTCATTTTCATAAGTTATATGCAGTTTCTTTATTTTCATTAAGATATTTTATCTAAGATTAGCTTGGATAAGATTACACACCCTCAACAGGTCTTCCTTACTCACGCCTAAACGAGCTATAAGCCTTATTATAGCGGAGTCTACTGTGGGCTGACGAATCGCTCCTACAAGATAATTCTCATTCATAAGTTCGGCTTGAATCTGCATCACTTTTACATTATCACCTATATTAATAGGTACTATTAAACCCTCAATTTTTATGCATAAAACATCTTTTACAATCTCTTGATACTCTTTAATTTGAATATTCAATTCTTTAGAATTCCCTAAGATATATTCTAAAGAAACCTGTCCTAAGGCTGTATCAAAAAGTGAAGGTGCCGTTGCATAAATAATAGGTTTCGCTCTGTTTATAAGATAATCAATAATATGTGAACTTCCTAAGATATAAGCTCCAAAAGAGCCATAAGCCTTACCTAACGTCCCCATCTTGATATAATTTTGTTTAACAGGAAGATGATAATAATCAAGAATTCCCATCAAGTTTTTACCAATTACCCCAGATGAATGCGCCTCATCCAAGATAAGTAAGGCATCATACTTATCTGCTAAATGTATAATTTCTATCTTAAGTAGATCTGCATCCATAGAATAAATACCTTCAACCGCTATCACCTTACGCTTGGCCTTAGAGTCTTTTAAAAGAGTTTCCAGTGCATCTGCATCATTATGTTTAAAGTAAGTCGTTTTAGCATCATTAAGCTTTGTAGACATCACACCACTTGCATGATACTTTGATAATTGTCTTCTCACCGTTGTTAGACCGATATCTGTTACAAGGTTAATGGTTGCTAGGTTTCTAGAATGGACTAAGGCCTCACGTAAAGAAATAAAGCCCTTATAATCTTTTCCATAGTTTTTAGGCTTCCACTTCTTTTCTTCTCCATCAAGTTCATAATCATAGGTTCTAGCGATATCCACAAGTTGAGAAGCACCTGAATAACCTAAGTCAACAGCCACTTGATATATAAGAGGTTTAAAAGCAGATCCCGGTTGACGCCGGCCTTGTGTTGCTCTGTTATACTGAGACTTTTTATAATCAACTCCCCCTACAAGTGCGAGAATATCACCTGTACTAGGTTCAATTGAGACCATGGCCCCATTAAGTTTATCCAT
>DTVI01000047.1 GCA_012963655.1 Sulfurimonas sp. | reverse complement strand
TGGATAAGAAATTTGGAAGACAATATAAACGTAATGATGGTTTATATGAACTCTTTGGAAAATTTCAGATTGAGTCATACTTAGAATATAACGGATATAACTTCACAAAATGGTTTGATCCTCTTTCGTATCTTTACATTACAAAGGCAATTAATATTTTTGATTTAAGTAGAGGGTATGATTCATTAGAAGATGCCTTAGCCAAAATCAAATCAAAATTATATCTTATAAGCTTTGACGCAGATATGCTTTTTGAGCCAAAAGAGTCAAAAGAAATCTTTGACATTATGCAAGATATTCATCCTAAAGAGAAAAGTTTTTATCTTAATGTAGACAGTAATTATGGACATGATGCTTTTTTAGTAGAAGTTGATAAGTTTGAAGACTATATAAAAGATGCTTTAAATAATAAAGATTTATAAGTTTATTGTTAATTAATAGGATTAGTAATAGGGGCTTTTATACTTAAATATTAAAAATAGTTTGTATTTAAATTAAAGTATTTTTTATGAGGGTTATATCGTACTAATAATGTGAAATATTGAAGTAACAATTTTTTCTAATTATGTGCAGAGTATGCCCCTTACACGTTTTACTAAGGCTAAATATTGAAACTTCATCAGTGTTTTATTAAGATTTAGGCACAATCTTTTTATTAATATAAAAGAGGCGTTTATGGCTAAAGAAAACCTAGTAGATTTTGAGAAGAAATTAGAAGATGCAAAGGCTGTTTTAGAAAAGCTTATGGATCCTGAGATGACACTTGATGCAAGTGTTAAGTCATATAAGGAGGGGATGAAAACCCTTCAAGATGCTCAGAAAATTTTAGAAAATGCAACTTTAGAATTTGAAAAAATTCAAGGTAAAGAAGCATAATGCGTGCGGCAATACTTCAAATCCCTTCGGTGGGAATGTCAACTTCTAAGTTTGACTATTACCTTCGTATTGCTAAGAGCAAGGGATGTAAGGTTGTTTTATTAGGGGAGTATCTTTTAGACCGTTTTTTTAAAGAGCTAGAAAATACGCCTGTTGAAATGATAAAAGAGCAAAGTGATCATCATATTAAAACGCTCAAGGCCTTGGCTAAGGAATATGGTGTTACTATTATTGCTCCTCTTGTTATTATTAAAAAGAAACAGCCCTATAAAACGATAGTAAAGTTTTCACCAACTTCTACCTCCTATTATCATCAGCAAATTCTTATTAATTATAAGCATTGGAATGAAGAAAAGTTCTTTGCAAATGAAAAAGCTCCCCTAAAAGCACCTCTCATCTTTAGTGTGGATGGTTTTAAGTTTGCAGTTATGGCAGGGTTTGAGCTTCATTTTGATACATTTTGGCAAGAAATAATGTCGAAAAATGTGGACGCGGTCTTACTTCCAACAGTATCTACCTTTGAATCGCATCAAAGATGGAGAGAGCTTATAAAGATGCGTGCTTTTACAAATTCTTGTTATATTATTAGGGCTAACCGTATTGGTGAGTATATTGAGGGAGATTATAATTGGAACTTTTATGGAGACTCCCTAGTTGTATCACCTGATGGTGAGATTGAAAACCACTTAGGTAATCAAGAAGAACTCCTAATGATAGACTTAGATAAGAAAGAAGTGAAGGATGCACGTAAGTCTTGGGGCTTTAAAGAGGCATTACAAAAAAGATAATGAAAAAAGAATTATACGGACTCTTATTTTTACTTTTTGCTTTCTTATCTCCTTTATATGCGCAGACCGTTTTACAGAACAATAATCAAGATATTGAACTTTTGGGTATACCTTATTATGAGGATAAGACCAATAATTTAAGCCTTAAAGAAGTTCAAGCTAAAAAGTTTGTTGTGCATGAAGGCCAAGTCGCTAGCTTTGGATTCACCAAGTCTAGGTATTGGTTTAAAATTCTGATTGATTCTAAAGAAAGTGCTAGTGTAAATAACTGGTGGCTAAATATTTCTTATCCTCTTTTAGATAAACTTGACTTATATGTATGTGATGAAAATAATCAACTTCTGTCTGTAAAAAGCTCAGGTAAGGCCCGTCCTTTTAATACAAGAGAAGCTAAAAGCAGGTATTTTCTTTTTCGTTTAGATACGAGTAAAAAACAGATTCTTTATCTCAGTGTTAATACTCAAAGCTCTATGCAAGTACCTATGAGTATACAAAGTTCGCAAAGCCTTATTTCAAGTGATCAATACTTGCTTGTTTTAGCTGGTTTGTATTATGGTATATTTATTGTAATCTTCTTTTATAACCTCAGTAGTTTTCTTTATACACGAAAGCGTACTTACTTTTTATATCTTGTTTTTATTTCTTCTTTTGGTGTGTACCAACTTTCCTTAGATGGTTTAGGAATACGATTTTTTTGGTCAGCTAACCTCTGGATGGTTGAGCATGGAAATGGGACAATGATGGGAATTATGATTTTAGCCATTATTATGTTTTCAAGAGAATTCTTAAAGATAAAAGAATTTTCCCCTTATTTAGACAAACTTCTTCTTTTTATGGCGATAGGCATGAGTGTTGTAGCGGGATTTGCTATTTTTAGACCTTATGGAGATGTGATTCTTTATCTAGCTGGCACCTCAGTGGTCTTACCTCCAATATTAGTTCTCGCAGGTATTATCTCATACAGAAAAAAGTTTTATCCTGCTAGATTTTATATCTTAGGTTGGGGCTTTTTCTTAGGGGGATCTGTTTTATTTGCTATGAATAAGTTTGCTGTTATTGAAGGCTATAGTTTTTTATCGTATTCTCAGCAAATTGGGTCTGCCTTAGAAATGATATTTTTATCATGGGCCTTAGCTGACTCCCAAAAACAATCTTACTGAGTTCAATACCACCCGCATTGTCTTTAATAAGAATTTTTATTTT